>JANPNY010000797.1:0-2484 GCA_031427745.1 Chitinophagaceae bacterium
GTGGGCAACCATTATTATACCAGCAATTATGCAGTTGATTTTTAGATAGTTAGTTTACTTGTTGTTTATTGTAATTCCTATAAATAGATTTTTTGTCTCAATTCCGGAATGGAAAAAATATCAGGAACGTGAAAAGCTGAAGATTTTTGTTTGATTAGATTTCAGTGCCTCGGGTATTAACCGTTGAATGAATTGTTCCTGACATCGCCTTAATTCTGTGTTTTTAAAAAACCTTTGCCTGTTTTAAAAATAGAATCCTAATTTCCCATCCTATTAAAAAAAACTTTGGCAGGCGAACTGAAAAATAAATTTGTTTATCAACTCATCTTATCTGGAAGCCAGGTTTTGTTGCCATTAATTTCTTATCCGTACATCACCCGCATTTTGGGCCCGGTTAATCTTGGGAGGATAAACTATGTAGATTTTTTATCTCAGGTATTCATCATTTTTGCTGCATTTGGTATCCCTTTTTATGCAATCCGGGAGATTGCTGTTGTAAGAAACGATGCTGTTAAACGGGCGGCACTAATCCAGGAAATGGTATTGCTTCATAGCTTATTTACCCTGTTGGCTGCAGTAATTTTTATAATGTTAACCATCAATCAATGGAATTATAATTTGCTGTTGTACCTGTTTGCATTGGCTAACATAATGATGAGTGCCTTTTCTTTTGAATGGTATTTACAGGGAATGGAAGCATTTCGTTTTGCAGCCATCAGAACGGTTGTTGTAAGAATAGGTATGTTGGTTGCGTTGTTTTTACTGATAAAAAACGCTCAGGACTATCCTTATTATTCAGGCATATTCACTGCCGGTTTTTTATTGCTGGCCTTAACAAATGGCTTCAAAGTTGCCAGAGACAATCATTTTGTACAACAGCCTTTACAGTTACGTAAGCATCTTCGTCCGTTATGGCATTTTTTTCTTACCACTTCTGCCATCAGCATTTATATTTATTTTGATACCGTCCTGTTGCAGCAACTTACGCACAATGAGCAGGCGGTGGGTTATTATACAACCATCATAAAATTGGTAAAAATTTGTTTGGTTGTATTGCTCACCGTTGGTTCTGTATTAATGCCAAGGTTGTCTTTCCTGGTTAGTACCGGCAACACATCTGCCGTTAAATTGCACCTCGATAAATCACTGTTATTTATAGTTACGCTGGGTATTCCCATCAGTGCAGGACTGTATTTGCTGGCCCCCGAAATAATTGTCGTAATTGCCGGCGAAGCTTTTTTGCCGGCGGTTCCTGTCATGAAAATTCTGGCATTATTGCCATTGGCCATTGGGCTTAGTAATTTATTTTGTTTTCAAACATTGATACCGTTTAAAAAGGAAAAGCTATTTTTAGTAGCTGTAGTTATTGGGGGTATTGCAAGTGTAGCACTCAACCTTTTATTAATTCCTTACCTGGCCGAACAAGGGGCAGCGTGGGCTAATATGATTACAGAAATAATCATTTCAATAATAACCGGGTGGTATGCTTATCAAATCATTCAATTTTCCATTTCACCCCGGGTAATAATTCAAACTGTTGTTACCTGCTTATTATTTGTGCCATTGATTTTTTTATGCAGATCAGTTTTTAATTCCTCCCTCTATATTTTATTGGCGGCCATCAGTTGCTGCGTATTAGTTTATGGCGTTTTACAATACTTACTTTTTCGCAATGTTGCTGTGAGAGAAACGGTTGCATTTGTTATACAAACGTTGAAACCTACATGATAAGTCAATTGCCATATCAACCAATATATTTTGTAGCAGAAACCTTTGAACAGCCTTTGTACAATGCCGGAATAGTACGTATGCACCAGGAAAAAATATTAATAGCTGCAGGCTGTCAGCCGCTGGCTTTTAAATACAATGATAAAAAAGCCGTTTTGTTTAAAGTACTCCGGATTATTCAGTGTTGCTGGATGGCCTTTCGTTTGCCTAAACATAGTAAGGTGCTGTTTCATTTTCCATTGCAGGCTTCTATTTACAGTTGGTTGCTTACATTGCTTCAATTAAGGGGAATAAGTACTGTGGCTTTGATTATAGATATTGATGGCCTTAGGGATAATGACAATATTTTGCTTATACAGGAAATTAAACAGCTCAAAAAATTCTCCCTGCTGGTGGCACACAATACAGCAATGAAAGACAAGTTGTTGCAACAGTTGCCTTCCTCAAAAATAAGCTGTATAGAAATGTTTGATTACCCGGTAAAAATTTCTTTGCCGGTTGTAAAAAAATCCAACACAGTTTGCTTTGCCGGAAATTTAAACAAAGCAGCGTTTGTCAATCATCTTGATCAGGTTCCAGGTACAAAGTTTAATATTTACGGACCTTGCCCTGATAATTCATTCATACAAAGCGATCATGTTATCTATAAGTGAGTAAATTCCCCGGATGAATAGCCGGCTGAATTAGAAGGAAGTATTGGATAGGTGTGGGATGGTAACATACTAGACGAGGCTGAAGAATATCTGCGTTACAACA
>JANPNY010000798.1:0-4656 GCA_031427745.1 Chitinophagaceae bacterium
AACCTAACAGATACCTACAACGCCGGCCTGGGTTCAGGTGAAGTATCCTGGGCACCCATTATGGGCAATAGCTATTCCCGCAATATGAGTAGCTGGAATAATGGCCCTACCCCTTATGGCTGTAGCAAAATACAGGACAACCTGTCTATCATTACCACTCAAAACAACTTTACTTACCGGGCTGATGATTTCGGGGATAACATCCATACAGATCCAACTGCTATCACCTCTTCCATAATCAATATCGACGGACTTATAAGTTCCACCAATGATAAAGATGCCTTTAAATTTACACTTGCCCGAAATGAAAATTTCCATCTTACAGTAACCCCATTTAGTGTTAGCAAAAATAATGATGGCGCCAACCTGGATGTGAGATTATCCCTCTACGACGACAATAAAACTTTGCTTCGTACTTACGACCCGGCTAACACAATGGCCGTTGCCGTTGACACCATTTTAAATGCTGGAACTTATTACATGGTGGTAGATGGCGCAGGCAACAACTATACCAGCAGCTACGGCAGCCTTGGTTCTTATAAAATAGCGGGGTTGATGGGTGTATTGTCTGCTTGCAAAATTCAGCTCTCCGGCGTTTCTGAAAAAAATAACCATCGCCTGCAATGGGGCGTTGCCTGCAACGAACAAGTAAGAATCACTTCTATACAAACATCTGATGATGGCATCCATTACAATACAATCCATAATGTAAGCGGCACTGTACACAATTTTACCTACGCTCCGTTTGTTACAACTGATTTACACTATCGTTTAAAAATTACCACTGTATCTGATCAGATAGCCTATTCCAATACCATTTTTTTAAAGAAAACAGGTAAATCAATCAGCGATTTTAAAGTATCAACTTTTGTACAACAGGCTATAACTGTAAACGCTGCAACCAATTTTCAATACCAGCTAAGCGATGCCAACGGCAATAAACTGATGATGGGTACAGCAAACGCAGGTTTTAGCAACATCAATGTGGGCCAGTTTCCGCAGGGAATATATATACTACAACTAATGAGTAGCAAGGGAGGTAATGGATTACAGCAAACGGAAAGAATTGTTAAAAACTAAAAATGGACCCTTTGATAACTACAACAAAGTGCAGCAATTATGTTGCACTTTTTTTATTTCCATCATCTGGCAGTAAATTTTTAGGGTGAAATTTTATTAAAGCTTATCAGTTAATCTGTTTATTAATTTTTCATTAACCTGTTCATTCGGTTACACCATACTGTTGGTGGTATTACATTTCTTAGTAACTTTAGAAAACCTCATTTTTATGTTATGGAGAAAATTTAATGGCGATCCCATTCAGCTACCCATCAAAGAAGCCGTAGAACAAACCATCAAAAGGGAAGCCGAGGCAGGCAACCATCTAAAAGTTTGCATTGGTACAGACAGCCAGGTAAAAGGCCGGGAAACAGAATTCGCCACCGTAATTGTTTTTTTAAGAGAAGGCCGGGGCGGCTTTATGTTCATCCACAATGAAAAAACTTTGGTAAAATACAGCATCAAAGAAAGGATGCTGGTAGAAGTAGCCAAGAGTATTGAAATTGCGTACGAACTCTGCTACCTGTTTACAAAATACAATGTAGATATGGAAGTACATGCAGACATTAACACCAACCCTCAGTTTAAAAGTAATGAGGCATTAAGGGAAGCAATGGGGTATATCCTTGGGATGGGTTTTGCTTTTAAGGCTAAGCCAGAAGCCTTTGCCAGCAGCAGTTGCGCCAATAAAGTGGTTAACTGACAGGATATTTTTCTGTGATGCTGTTTCGTAGTTTAAGAAATTGCGAAGCTCTTAACTGACCCCGCTATTGCGCCTTTTCATTTATCTCTTCAATCAGCGAAAGTATTTTATCACGACCCATTTTTTGTTTTAACACCGAGCATCCGTTTTCAAAATGCATAAATCGCCGGGATCAATTGCAGCAAATACAATTTCAGGTATTCTATAGGTAAATAATTATTCTGAACTACAATTACCTTTTTTATAGAATGTAAAAGGGACTTTTGGTTTTTTTACTCTTTCCAAAAATAAATATAAAAGATCTTTTTAGCCTCCTTTTAAGGTTTCTTACAAATGATACAATAAGAACGGGTTAGCAAAGTTTCTCTTGGGTATTGCGACAGCTCAGCCTGTACGGCAGGGGTTAGGAAACGTTCCCCTTCCAAACCACCTGCATTATGGTTGATATCTCTGCCTTCAAATAACAGAATTTCTAATGACGCAGCTGCTGCAGCTTTGTAATCTTCGGGTTTCAATTTGTTTAAATAAATATGGGTAGGAAATTGATTGCTCCTCAGGTGGTCCCAGGGAGCCACCCTCTTTGACGGATTGCTGTCTGGGTATGCACATTCAAGATTGTGCCCCCCGCTTATGCTATAATAATTATGAATCAACCCATAGCAAAGTCCCCCCTTTTTAAGGAGACGACTTACTTCAGAAAAATATTTTTTTACATCATCCACATGTTCCAAAACTGCGTTTGAGGCAATCAAATCGTATTTGCCGGAAGGCAATGGATAATCTGCTGCGGATGCATCGGCTAGAACAAAGTTTATCCGTTTTATAAATGGAGAAAGATCGATTCCGGCGGACTCGTTCATTTGTTTCAAATATAGCTTATCAAATAATAGCCTCCTGGCCACAGATTTAACAGCTCTTTTTACTCCGTTTGCCCTAAAAATTTTCCAAAAATAAACGGGCAAAGCCTGAGGTTTTACATGACTAATATCCAATGCCGTGATTTCTGCACCTTCAGATGCGGCCAGTAAAGAAAACGGAAACCGGCACCCACAACCAAGGTCAAGTACTTGTTTACCTTTTACCGATTGTAAACCAAAATCGGCAAGATGCTGAATGGCTTTCTTATATACATTGCAGTAATCGTGTTTAGCAATCGCTCTAGTAGATCGTTGATGATAATTATAGATGTCTTTTATTTCCTGTATTATGCCTTGCTTTTTAGATTTGCTGACTGGAGAAGGGACCCATTGATCAGCGCCGGTTGGTGAAGTTAGTGTGCTATCCATTTTATTATCATTAATTGAATTAGAAAGCTGCAACAATTGCGAATTGGCCACGCAAATTGTAACTGTCAAACGTAATAACATTTATTATTAAAAAAAATGATTTACATCAGTTTTTACTATTTCATATAGTTACAAGTAATGCATTTTTGTCGGTGTTGTTACCGCAGAAGTCTTATAGCAAGGACTTATTATTTTGGATTTGAAGAGGGGGCAACTGAAGTAAAGCAGGGCTAAATTTTTTGTGTTATTGATAATAAACGAAAGCTGTTGCAACGCTGGAAAACACAAAGCAATTTACCAGCAGCAGCTGCGCCAGAAGGTGATTAGCTGATACGATGTTTTTTTCGTACACTATTTAGTAGTTTAAGAAATTACGAAGCTATCCACTATCTCCGCTATTGCGGCTTTTCATTTATCTCTTCTATCAGCGAAAGTATTTTATCCCGACCCAATTTTTTGGTAGCACTTGTTACAAAATGTTGTGGAATAAACTGCCAGCTTTGCCGCAGCCTTTCAATAAATAATTTTACATTTTTTGCTACGATGGCTTGTTTCTCCTTATCTGCTTTGGTAAATACAAGGGTAATGGGCAAGCCCCAATTATCCAGTTGGTTCAAAAAATCAAGATCGATTTGCTGTGGCGTGTGCCGTGCATCCAACAATACAAAAATCATTTTAAGGTTGGCTCTTTTGCGCAGGTAACCTTCAATCATCTGCTCCCAACGGCGACGGCTGCGGATACTTACTTTGGCAAAACCATAGCCGGGCAAATCTACCAGGTACCATTTAACTGGTTGTTGGTTTACTTTGCTGTTAGTGGCTGTATTTTCCTGTACACCCGAAATTTCAAAGTGATTAATCAGTTGAGTTTTACCCGGTGTACCAGAGGTTTTAGCCAGCCTGTCGTTGTTACAAAGCATATTGATAAGAGATGATTTACCAACATTGCTTCTCCCTATAAATGCAAATTCATTCATGTCCGGCGTTGGGCAGCTTTCAACGGATGGGCTGCTGATGATGTATTTCGCAAATTTTATAAGCATAGCGGCAAAGATAGTTTGTGATTTATGATTTATCCAGTTTGATTTGTGCTTTGTGCTTTGTGATTTGCAACAGGGAAAATCTACCACCTTTTTTAAATTCTGGCGCTTTCAATTATTCAACAACATTCAACTACATTAAACCACCTTCAACAATCTTCAACACCATTAAACCACATTCAACCACAATCAACAATCTTCAACCACATTCAACAATCTTCAACGACCTTCATCCACCAAACTTTTCATCCTCTTTAACGTTTTAACCTCAGCAACTTTTATAAACCCTTTATCTTTGCAAGCGATGGTAAAATATGATCATGATTCAGTGATGCCGGAAGAAGGCTCTGATTTATCTAAGAAAGAACAGGTAGCAGGTATGTTTGATTCGATAGCCTACCGGTACGATTTTTTAAACCGTTTTTTAAGTGCTGGTATTGATATTACCTGGAGAAAAAATGCGTTGAAAGAATTAAAAAAGCTGGATCCAAAAAAAATACTGGATGTAGCAACCGGCACAGCAGATGTGGCGGTCCGCGCGCTGCAACAGGCCGGGTTCCGGGCGCTG
>JANPNY010000799.1:0-16500 GCA_031427745.1 Chitinophagaceae bacterium
GTCGAGGATGAGGCTCATCGGCGGGCTGACGTACGAGTAGCGCCGCGTCTGTTTTCGCAGAGACATTCGCGCCGGCGCGGCGGTGGCTTTGAGCAGCTGTCCCCCGAGGGCCTGGTCCAGGGTACATGCGCATAACTATAAAAAGCAATCCTGTCTGGTTTCATTGCAATTGCTTGTAAAATTGTTTTTTTCATGCGTTCCATATTCTGCAAAGGCAACCCATAAATTAAATCAAAATTTACAGATTGATAACCAATTTGCCTTGCAATATCTGTAGCCAGTTGAACATTTTCTACCGGCTGAATTCGGTTGATTACCCGTTGCACTTCCGGGTCATTGTCCTGCACGCCATAACTCACTCTTCTAAACCCGAGATGGTACAAAGCCTGCAAATGCTCCCTTGTTGTATTATTAGGATGACCTTCAAAACTAAACTCATGCATGGGATGAATAACGGCAGTATTAAAAATACCTTCCAGTAACCTGGTGAGATTTTCAGGAGAAAAAAAAGTTGGTGTTCCACCGCCAAGGTGTAATTCCCTTATAATGGGGGGCTCTGTCATAAACGACCTGTAAATAGCCCATTCTTTCAAAATAGTCTCGATATATTCCCCCTCAACACCATGGTTGCTGGTAATTTTTTTATTGCAGCCACAATAGGTACACAACGATTCGCAGAAAGGAAGATGCAGGTATAAACTTACCCCGTCAACGCTGTTTTTATTGATGAACTGCTGTTGAAAAGAATGCTTCCACTGCTGCCTGTCAATGGTTTCGTCCCAGAAAGGCACGGTTGGATAGCTGGTGTACCGTGGAACAGAAACATTGTACTTATCGAGAAGATTACTGGTAATTATCATAAAAAAAATAGCAACACAAAAGTATCCATCATTCAACCAAACAAATTGATAATAATCATTGCCGTCGTTGATATTTATCATACAATACACGGCAAAAGAGCATCTTAAAAAATCACTAAATCGGCAAAACCGTTAGCAGCGCCAATTAGTAGGTTAAGCAGCTATGAACACGCTATAGGTAACTAATTAAAAATTGCTTTACTAATTAAGGACAATTAAGTCTTTTAATATTTTTACTGTACCTTTATCACTTAAAACAGTGGCAGGGTTACTGCATTTTCAACTATTTTTTTAAACCAACCATAGTAAATTACTTTAAAGCATGAACCAATTTCCTCAACATAAATTTCACATCCCAGTTATGGGATTGGCTTATACAATTGACTCCCCTATCAAAGTGGCTCGCTATGGAATTGCCTCTGTAATTTCCATAGTTGAAGATGGATTGATAGAAATGATGAGAAGCTATTATTATCCAACTATACAACAGGTTTATCATCCTATCCCCAAAAATGAAGAGGACTATCGTGCCAAAAGAATTACAGATTACCTGAACCTGGTAAATAAAATAGTACAGGATCAAATAGAGAAAATAAAAAAATCTGCGTTTGAAACAGGTTCGGAAATAGTAAAATATTTTGAGATGCTGCCGGATGACAGTAAGTTAAAACATTTGTACCGTCACATGATGGATACACCCAATAACCTGGAGAAACAAGAAGTGGCAACATTTTTACGCACACAGCTTATACCGGGAAGTATTGATGTAAATATCATGACCAAAATAGATAGTGATAAACGAAATGAAACCGGAGCAATAATAGAAGATGGTTCCGAAGCAGTAACTGCATTAAGAGGATACATACAAAGTGACCTTACCAATTCGTCGGTTATTTTTTCTGCCGGTATGAACCCCCGGCTATATAACTACCTGGAAAAATGTGATGCGTTTGATGCAGATGAACTGGGGGCTTTTAAAAAGAAAATTGTAATAAAAGTGAGCGATTATCGCTCGGCAATTATACAGGGTAAATACCTTGCAAAGAAAGGTATTTGGGTAAGCGAATTCAGGATTGAATCGGGATTGAATTGTGGCGGACATGCATTTGCAACAGATGGCTACCTGATGGGGCCGATAATGCAAGAATTCATAACAAAAAAAGAAGAACTGGTTGCCACCATATTTGAGGTATATAACAATGCCATCAAAGCAAAAGGTCGCAATGGATTTAATGAACCGCATCCTGTTAAAATAACAGCACAAGGCGGCATTGGTACCTACGAAGAAGATATTTTTTTACACGAGCATTACGGCATTAACAGTACCGGCTGGGGAACCCCTTTTTTGGTTGTACCCGAAGCTACCACTGTTGATGATAATACATTAGACTTATTGTGCAAGGCCAGGCAAAAAGACCTTGTGCTGAGTAACAATTCTCCCTTAGGTGTACGATTTCATTATCTAAAAGGAACCAGTTCTGATTTAGAAAAACAAGAACGAATTAAAAAAGGAAAACCGGGAAGCCCCTGTACCGAAAAGCACCTGGCATTTAATACAGAATTTACAGAAGCGCCCATTTGTACAGCATCACACAAATATCAGCAATTAAAAATTGCACATCTAAAAGCACTAAAACTTACCCCGGAAGATTATCAAAAACAACTAAATACTGTGTTAGACAAAGAATGTTTATGCGTTGGATTAAGCAATGCTGCATCCAAAGTTTACCAGGTACCTTTTGTTAAAAGACAGGAGGCTGTTACTATTTGCCCCGGGCCAAATATTGTTTATTTCAACAAAGTGGTATCGCTCCAAACCATGACTGATCATATTTATGGTCGTACAAATATTGTTGACGACAAGCACAGGCCGCACATGTTTATTGCAGAATTAGTCCTCTACATGAACTACCTGAAAGAACAACTGGCAGTAGATGCAGGTAAAGAAACAGATAATAAAAGGAAGAAATATTACCAGGAATATTTAAATAACCTGCTCAGCGGCATTAAATATTACCGGCAATTACCAGGAGTTGCTCTCACTAACCATCACGAATTTTTAGAGGCGCTTGAAATAGCAGAAAATGAATTAAATGAAATCAGTTTTCAATTCATGAATAAAGAATTGGCCAATCAATCTCTATTGCAGTTTCAATAACAGTTGAGCAAACGAATAGTAAACTTACTAACCCTCAACCATTTGAAAACTTTATAAGACAGTTAGTAAAACGTACATAAAATCCGGGCTATAAAACATTAATTTTTTCTACCCCGCAACAACAGCACTTGTTTAAATATTACCGATTGAATTATTAAATTAGTTCAATCGGTTTTTTAATTTACGTACTTATAACTTTTAAGTAGCCTACTCCCAACATTAACCCCGCCATTTTTCCGTACTCACTGCTGGAAATAGGAATAATGCCCCGGAATAAAAGATAAAACAAAGACCGAATGACTGCCCTTTTCCCGGCTAATAAAACGCAAGAAGAGATTTTCCCTTTTTTAACTTATACTTTTTTTTAAAATCATTTATTAAACTGACACTGCACTCAGAAAATATTTTTATCTTGAAAATAACTTTTAATCAAGCTTGTTTTTTAAAAAAATATTGAAAGATATTTAAGCATTGTATCTAAATTATTCCACCAAAACTTCGATTGAATGCCTGCCAGTTTACCCATTAACAAAGACAGCCTTAGTACAACACAATACAGTGAGTTGTATAAAAACGAACTCCTCGAAAACATACTCCCCTTTTGGTTGCGACATAGTAAAGACGAGGTGAACGGTGGTTATTTCACGTGCATTGTACCAGGTATGGAAAACATTAGAAACACTTTAAAAAAATTGCCAGTTGATAAAACTATTTTTATACCTGCTGATCGTATGTGGTAGCCTGCATTCAACCAAGCTAGCTGCACAAACCAATTTGCAAACCGATGTATTGGTAATTGGCGGTGGTACGGGCGGAGCTGCTGCCGGCATGCAATGTGCCCGTATGGGTGTGGCCACCATCATTACGGAGCCTACTACCTGGCTTGGAGGAATGCTATCTGCAGCAGGGGTTTCCGCCATTGACGGCAACCACCTTTTGCCCTCCGGCATCTGGGCACAATTCAGGGAAAAATTGTACCAGGTATATGGCGGGGCAGATAAAATAGCTACCGGTTGTGTAAGTAACACACAGTTTGAACCACATGTAGGCGACAGTATTTTAAAAGCAATAGCAGCACCTTTAAAAAATTTAAATATCTTATATAAGCTTACGTTTTTAAAATCGATTGTAAAAAATAAACAGGTAAGGGGTGCTGTGTTTTTGAATAAACAAACCAACCAACGAGTTACCATTTATGCAAGCCAGGTTATTGATGCAACAGAACTGGGCGATGTGATGGCGAGCGCAGGTATTCCTTTTAATGTAGGAATGGAAGCCAGTAGCGTTACCGGTAAAAATATTAACGTGCCGGCAAACAATAACATCATACAGGATATGACTTACTCAGCTATATTGAAAGATTATGGAGCTGGATCAAATTACACCATACCAAAACCTGCCAACTATTTCCCCGAAGAATTTGATGGTGCCTGTACCAATTATTATCATAATCAAACCAGAAAAAAACCGGGTGTTGACGCCATAAAAATGCTGGAATATGGCAAGTTGCCCAACAATAAATACATGATTAACTGGCCCAATTACGGCAACGATATTTACCTGAACCTGATTAATTTAAATGAGGCAGATCGCAATAAAAAAATTACAGCAGCAAAGCAACAAACGCTTCGTTTTATTTATTTTATACAAACACAATTAGGGTTTAAAAACCTTGGATTAGCAGATGATGAATTTTCAACAAAAGACAAGCTACCCTTAATTCCTTATCACCGGGAAGGCAGGCGTGTAAAAGGCTTGGTGCGATACAAAATTCAACATATCTCTAATCCATTTAATGAAAAAGAGCCTTTGTACAGAACCGGTATTTCCGTGGGAGATTATCCGATTGATCATCACCACAAAAAAAATCCGGCTGCTCCGCAACACCTGGATTTTTACCCGGTGCCATCATTCAACATTCCGCTCGGTGCTTTAATTCCTGCATCTTTTACGGGCATCATAAAAAGGCATTAAAGAAAAATGATTATTCAAAAAATAAACACCCTGTATAAATACCATTTTGCAAACAATAATTTATTTTCCCTTTTAATACAAAACCTACAAAACTTGCTGAAGAAAGAAACGACAAAAAGGCATCCGGCATTTTGGATACCGACCACCTGGTTTGCGATGGGATTACCTTTTGTAGCGTTGGCTGCGGCAAGTTCGCTTATGTATAAAAATATGGGTATCCCCGATTCGCAAATTGCTTTCTGGACTTCACTGATTATGCTACCCTGGACGATAAAACCTTTGTGGGGGCCATTTTTGGAAATGTACAAAACAAAAAAATTCTTTGTTTTTACAACCCAGATTTTAACCGGCGTATTGTTCGGCCTGGTTGGAATAAGTTTGCACCTCGACAATTTTTTTAGCATTTCCATCGCCATAATGGCCATCATTGCCTTTAGCGGAGCCACACACGATATTGCGGCGGATGGTGTTTACCTGAATGAATTAACGCCGGAGTTACAAGCCGTGTATGTTGGCTGGCAAGGTGCTTTTTACAATGTTGCCAAAGTGTTGTCGGGAGGTGTATTGGTTTATTTAGCAGGTGAGCTTGAAAAAAAGTATGGCGTCACCAATGCCTGGATGACGGTTATGTTTGTATATGGAATCATCATGGTATTGCTTGGTTTGTACAACAGAAAAATGCTTCCTTCCGGAGGTGTTTCAAAACAGGTTCATTCGGTAAAAGAGAGTTTTACCACATTGGGTGATGTTGTTATCACCTTCTTTCAAAAAAAGAATATTTGGTTTAGTTTATGCTTCATTGTTTTTTATCGTTTTGCAGAAGGACAGGCCATTAAAATAACTCCGCTATTTTTTAAGGCTGCAAGAGCCGATGGCGGGCTGGGCTTATCAACATCGCAGATTGGTTTGTTGTATGGTGTATTTGGATCTATTGCTTTTGTGCTGGGTTCTATCATGGCCGGCTATTTTGTTTCCAACAAAGGATTTAACAAAAAAAACCTGCTGATATTGTGCGCTTTTTTTAATGTTCCTTTTGTTGCATATGCCTTTCTTGCTATTACGCAGCCACAAAATTTGTACATTATTTGCGGAGCAGTAGCGATAGAATATTTTGGATATGGCTTTGGTTTTGTAGGATTGATATTGTTTATGATGCAACAAATTGCACCCGGCAAATATAAGATGGCGCACTATGCGTTTGGAAGCGGCCTGATGAACCTTGGCTTTATGATACCCTCGATGGTGAGCGGATTTGTAAGTGATTATTTAGGATACAGGGAATTTTTTATCTGGGTACTAATCGCTACCATTCCTGCATTTTTAGTTACCTGGCTGGTACCGCTGCAAAAACTGGAAGATGAAGAATCCGTTGAGGAAGTGTTTGCGGGTTAAACGTTTTATCGGCGTGCGACTGGAAAGATAAATCTATGTCGGCGCTTTATTTTTGGTGATAACAAATAAAAGCTAGCTACAGAAATAAATATCGAATGGCCGGCAACGGAAAGTCGGGTGTTAGCGGCCAGATAAGGGCTTTCATTTCAGAAGAAACTTTTTGTCTTAACCTTAACATTCTTAAGGGTAAATGGGAGTCGAAACTGGTGCTGATGATCCGAATACTATTGTAAGTAGGAAGAAGATTATTAATATAATCCAGAAAAATAGAAAAAAATAGATTGAAAATAAAAGTGATGGCTTATTTAGAACAGCAGCAAACGGATTTTTGGGGTCATAAAATAATTCTACTTTTTCTCCGACTAACCATGGTTTGGATTTGGAAACTTCTACTACAATTTCGTATGATTTTTTATCATTTGTTGTATAGATGATTATCGGATAATATTCTTTGATTCCATCGTTACTAAAAGAATAATTATCTAATATTTTTCCATTAACTTTTACCCCGTAACGCTTTAATTTGCATATTTCTCTTAACTTAACTACTTGTTTATTTATAAAAATATAGTACATGCAAACTATTAATATAATTGCAAATAAAGCTTTTAGAATAATCGGCCAATGCATTGATATTCGAATTGAAAATTTTATGTGAACATAAGAAAGTTTTTTTTAATAAACCAAATAGCTTAGGCTTGAGTCAAAAATGTTTAGGAAATTAATATTAAACAACTATAGCCGGCAGCTAACAAAAATATTGCTGCAAGTGTAAAAGGACTTTTCTAGCAGTTACAAATTACACGTATCTTAGTAGCCTAAATAACACGTGTCATGACAACCAAATTAACATTAACAATAGAAGACAAGGTTATAGATTCAGCTAAAAAATATGCACAAAAAAAAGGAAAAAGCTTGTCTCATTTGGTTGAAAACTATTTAAAATCAATCACTTCAGAAACAAGAGAAAATAAAGAAGAAAGCATTTCCCCCAAAGTTCTAAAATTAATGGGAGTAATAAAATTGCCAAAAGACTATGATTACAAGACCGAATTAGGCAATGCACTCTCAAAAAAATATTCTAAATGAAATACATTTTTTTAGATACCAATATTGTGATTGATTTTCTCGCTGACCGAAAGCCTTTCTCATTAGCCGCTGCTAAGCTTTTCAACTTTTCAATACTAGGAAAAGCCAAAATTTATGTATCTGCAGTTTCCTACAATAACATTTATTACATTCTCAGACAATCTCATTCCAGCGTGGAGGCAATAAAATTATTGGATGAATTGTCGGAAATGACGGAAATAACTGATGTTACAAAAAGCATCATAAAGAAATCTTTAAAATCAGATTTTAAAGATTTTGAAGACGCCATTCAATATAATTGTGCACTTACCCTAACCAAAATAGATTTTATTGTAACTCGTGACACAAAAGATTTCAAGAAAAGTACTTTGTCAATCATGACACCGGAAGAAGCAGTAAGTTTGTTAGAGAACACCAGCAGGTAACATCGGTTTTGCAAAAGTTTGGCAGGATATTGTAACGTCAGTTCCTTTATCAGCTTTAGTTTGGGGCTTGACTCATTAAAAAAAAAATTCGAGAATTTTCATCATTCTTAATTAAACAGCATTGCCACCAGGCAGCCGAATTTCAAATTCCAAACCGTCCCAAAGTCGTAGCGAAGGAACTAACCATAATGTGTATTTAAACATCTTATTGAGTTCTTACATAATTTCGGCGGCGGTTGATACTTGTCTTTGCTTGTTTGCATTTGCCTCCCCAATAGGAAAGTTGATTAAAAAAAACAAGCTAACAGCCCCATATAAAGTGAGCATTTCATAAAAAAACGTCTGTCAAAAAATAAACAGAATGATTCAATCAAACGAAAAGACATCGAACAAGTCATGCAAATAACCGGAACATTTTTAGATGAAATCAGTCACGATATTCCACACCAAAACTGGGGCCCGGCAGAATGGGAAAAAGATTTTGTGCACATGAAAGCAGCGGGTATTGACACCGTAATTATGATTCGTTGCGGCTATCGGAAGTTCATTACTTATCCATCCAATTATCTTATTGGCAAATACCAATGCTATACGCCACCCATTGATTTAGTGGAACTTTTTTTATCGCTGGCAGATAAATATCAACTGCAATTTTATTTTGGATTGTACGACAGTGGCCACTTTTGGGACACCGGCGCTGTTGACAGTGAGGTAGATGATAATAAATTTATTACAGAAGAAGTATGGAAAAAATACGGCCATCATCCCTCCTTTAAAGGCTGGTACCTGAGCATGGAAATCAGCAGAAGAACCAAGGGCGCCATTGAAGGTTTTAAATCGATGGGATTGCATTGCAAACAAATCAGTAACCACCTGCCCACTTTTATTTCGCCTTGGATTGATGGCAAAAAAGCAGTGATGGCTTCTTCGCCAAATGTGTCGAAAGAACAGGCCGTATCGTTAAAGGAACACGAAACTGAATGGGCCGAAATATTTGATGGCATTAAAGGTGCGGTATATATTGTTGCGTTTCAGGATGGGCATGTGGATTATCATGAACTTGACGATTACCTGGGCATCAATAAAAAACTGGCGGACAAATTTAAGCTGCAATGCTGGACAAATTGTGAATCGTTCGACAGGGATATGCCCATTAAATTTCTACCCATCAAATTTGAAAAAATGCAACTAAAACTGGATGCTGCAACACGAGCAAATTATGACAAAGCCATCACTTTTGAATTCTCCCATTTTATGAGTCCGCAGTCGATGTATCCCTCTGCACATCATTTATACAACAGGTATCTTGAATATATAAACCGGTAACTAATGCGTTGCACTATTTTATTTTGCCTCTTGTTTTTAATTATTGCTGCTGGTGCTGTTGCACAGCATAAAAAAATTGCTGAAACCATCAAAGGCACGTGGATTACCAATGTAGCAAGCGAAGCACTTTCTTCCAAAGCAAATATTCAGCAGGCAGTACAGCAGTGTAAATTAAATGGATTGAATACCATTTTTGTTGTGGTATGGAACCGGGGAAAAACAATGTATCCGAGTAAAGTTTTGCAAAAATATATTGGTACACACCAGGATGAAAAATACGCCGGAAGAGATACTTTGCAAGAGATGATTGTAGCAGGACACAAGGCAGGGCTTAAGGTACATGCCTGGTTTGAATTTGGATTTTCTTATGCCTATGAAGACAGCAATTCAACGTGGTTAAAAAAATATCCGCAATGGGCAGGTCGTAATAACAAGAGTGAACTTTTACAAACAAATGGCTTTTACTGGTGGAGCAGTATTAATCCTTCGGTACAAAACTTTTTAAAAAGGCTGGTGCTTGAAGTGGTAAAAAATTACCATGTAGATGGTGTACAGGGCGACGACCGCCTGCCTGCTATGGCTGCAGAAGGAGGTTACGACGAATTCACCCTGGGGCTGTATGCGAAGCAGCACAATGGCGTTGCTGCGCCGCATGATTTTGAAGACACAGCATGGACCCAATGGAGAGCAGACCAGCTAAGTTTGTTTGGGAAATCGTTATATAAAGCCGTAAAAAAAATAAAACCGGCATGTATTGTTTCCTGGGCGCCGAGTATTTATACCTGGAGCAAACAACACTATTTACAAGACTGGCCCAAATGGTTACAAGAAGGGTACGCAGATTATATCATTCCGCAATTGTACCGCTATGATATTGTTGCCTACGAAAAAATATTAAAAGAGCTGGATGAGCAGGTTCCATCAAACCTTAAGTACAAAGTATTTCCCGGCTTGTTAACGTCTTTAGGCGACGGCTATCAAAGCTCGAGAGAACTTACCAATCAAATGATTTTACTCAACAGGAAATATGGTTTTACTGGTGAAGTATTTTTTTACTATGAAACATTAAACCGCTTAAAAGGCAAATTTTATTCTAAGGAAAAGTGGGCATCAACCAATAAAACAGTTATCAAATAAAGTATCTTTACCAACTTTCAATAATCATCAATTTTTTTATACACTTATTCAAAAAGATAAATCGACATGCAGTACACCCCATCATCCAACAGGTATAATGAAATCCCTTATAAACGTTGCGGCAACAGTGGCCTTTTATTACCAGCCATTTCCCTAGGCCTCTGGCAAAATTTTGGATCGGTAGATAATTTTGAAAACGGCCGTAGCATTATCCGCAGGGCATTCGACAGGGGCATTACTCATTTTGACCTGGCAAATAACTATGGCCCCGTAGCGGGATCTGCAGAAGAAAATTTTGGAACAATTCTTAAAAAAGATTTCACTGGTTTTCTGCGTGACGAATTGATTATTTCGAGTAAAGCGGGGTATGGTATGTGGGATGGCCCATACGGCGAGTGGGGTTCCCGAAAATACCTTTTATCGAGCCTGGACCAAAGTTTAAAGCGAATGCAATTAGACTATGTCGATATATTTTATTCTCATCGTCCTGACCCAAATACACCGCTAGAAGAAACCATGATGGCATTGCATACCGCTGTAAAAAGTGGTCGTGCATTGTATGCAGGCATATCCAATTACAGCGCACCCGAGGCTAGAAAAGCAATCAGCATTTTAAAAGAATTGGGTACACCCTGCCTAATTCACCAACCTAAATATTCTATGTTTGAAAGATGGGTAGAAGATGGTTTGCTGGATGTGTTGGAAGAAATGGGTGTGGGCTGTATTCCGTTTTCACCATTGGCGCAAGGGATGCTTACTGACAAATATTTAAAAGGTATTCCCGAAAATTCAAGGGCATCAAAAACCGGCGGTTCATTAAGGGCAACAGATATTACGCCCCAAAGACTGGAACAAATAAAAGCATTGAATGAAATTGCTCAACAACGCAATCAATCCCTTGCACAAATGGCTATTACATGGTTAATGAAAGATAAGCGGGTGACAACGGTATTAATTGGTGCAAGCTCCGTTCAACAACTCGATAACAACCTGGATAGCCTGCATCAAATAGATTACACACAGGAGGAACTACAATTAATAGAAACCATTTTAGGAAACTAAATTAGTTGCATGGGAAAATGAATGACCTTATAAATAAATGTAACTGTTGTACACTAGCCAGCAGTGCTTTGCTTTTTTGCCTTTTGATTTTTGCCTTTTGACTTTTGATTTTTAATAATGATTTATCAACACTAATAAACGTCTTGATTTAACCGCTTGTAATGAATCTATTTAAATATTTCCTAGTTGTAATTTTTGCAATTTTCTATACCCCTGTTTTTTCACAAAAATTTATTTCCTTCCGGGATAAACATATTTCTTATGAGGGAAGAATTGCCTTTACAAAAACTGCTGCAGCGCTAAACTGGCCGGGTACTTCCGTACGAATTAATTTTAAAGGGATTCAAATTTCCGGCCGGTTTAAAGATGCTGATACTGCCAATTATTACAACATTATTATTGATAATAAAATCATATCAAAATTGCATTTTGATACCATTCAAAAAACATACCTGCTGGCGTCTGGCTTATCCAATGGGAAGCATTCGCTGCAGGTGTTTAAGCGAACAGAATGGGATAAAGGAAAAACCTGGTTTTACGGATTTGAAGTGGCTAGTAAAACTCAATTGCTGAACCCACCTAAACCACCAAAAAGAAAAATTGAATTTTTCGGAAACTCCATTACATGCGGCTATGCAATCGAAGACAGCGTAAATGATTCGCCTGTTGGGTATTTTGAAAATTGCTATGATGCTTACGCAGCAATAACTGCAAGGCATTTTAATGCGCAAATGCACGCCACAGCAAAAAGTGGTATTGGAATCACTATCAGCTGGGCTCCGCTGATAATGCCTGAAATGTATGACCGCCTTGAGCCGCTTGATTCCAATAGCAAATGGGATTTTTCGAAATTTAATCCAGACCTGGTGGTGATTAATTTATTTCAAAACGATGCATGGTTAACCAATATGCCTGCCCATGAACAATTTAAAGCAAGGTTTGGAACCAAGCCTCCCACACAGGAATTTCTTATCAATGCCTACGAACGTTTTGTAGTTAATGTGAGAAAGAAATACCCCAAAGCCAGCATCATTTGCATGTTGGGCAATATGGATATCACCCGTGAAGGATCGCCCTGGCCCGGCTATGTTAAAAAAGCAGTAGCATCGTTACACGATAAAAAAATCTACACTTATTTTGCTCCCTGTAAAAACACACCCGGGCACCCAAAAACGGCAGAGCAAAAATTGCTGGCAGATGGGTTAATACAATTTATTAACCAGCATATTCGATGGTAATGCAAAATTAAAAAAAATCTAATAATACCTTCCAATCATTTTATTTTCAACAATATTTTTTTTCATCTCAGCTACATTAATCTGACCTTGTTTTGCATATACAATTTTTCCTCCCGGCTCTACAAGTATTGTGTAGGGTAATGCACCCTGCCACTTTGGGTCAACAGCTTCTATCAGTTTGTATTTGTCATCAGTACTAAACAGAAAATTTTTATTGGAGGCCTGCTTTCCCTTTAAAAACTTCAACACTTTTTCCTTTTTAACCGGATCATCTGCACTGATACTTATAAACTCAAAATCCCTTGCCCGGAACATTCTGTTCATATCGACAAAATCTGCAAACTCGGCTGCACATGGTCCGCACCAGGTAGCCCAAATATTGATTAGCCGTATTTTATCTGAATTGTTTTTTAATAAATCTTTTACTCCTGTCTCATCAATTAATGTAACATCTACCGGTTCTTTCGCCCACTTATTTTCGTACTCTTTTACAGTATTTTCTTTAGATGCCCATTTAATTGAACACCCAAAAACTTTTGTTGTTTTGGTAGCAACTTCCTTGTTGCTGAGTAAGGCTTCCAGTACATTTATAGCATCAAAATTATTAGGGGTTTTTGCAGGATTTTCTACATCATCGATCCTGCCCTGGTAACAGAGTTTTCTTTCTCTGTTAAAAATAAAAATATGCGGTGTGGCTGTTGGGCCATAAGCTTTGGAAACGCTTTGTGATTTACCAGCAAATAAATAGGGAAAGTTAAATTTCTTTTGTTTTGCCCGGAGTTTCATCTCTTCAAAAGTATCCCCCATGTCGCTGTATCCCAATTCATCTAACCTAACTGCATCGGGATCGTTTGGCATAATCGCTACTACCGAAACGCCCTTTGAATTATAGTCAGCTTTGAGTTTAATAATCCTGTCTTCGTAAGCCTGTGCAGTAGGACAATGATTGCAGGTGAAAACAATTACCAGCAGCTTCGCTTTGCTGAACGATGCCAATGTGTAGGTTTTGCCATCCGTTCCGGCGAGCTTAAAATCGGGCGCCATTGCCCCAATAGCCAAGGTTGGATAATCATCTGATGCTGTTGCAGTAACAGATGAAAAAGCGAGCAGAAGAAATATTGAAATGATGTTTGAAAAATATTTCATTTTATTTTTCTTGAAAAGATACATTTTTGAATGGATGTAATCAAATGAACTGATATCTTTTATTAAATAATTTTTTTGGCTGCATTTTTTGGTATGAAAAAAATGGACAAAAAAACTGCCGCATTTTTTGCGGCAGCATTTCTACTAATTTAAACGAAATATATTTCTTAAGGCTTTAAATAAAACTTATTTAATAGCCACTTTTAAAATTGATACTAAATTACCACCATCGATGATTTGTACAAAGGATACAACAGCTTCTGGCATTGATTCATTACTGTATCAACAACCCTCCCTGCACTATCAGATTTTTACCAGCGTTTACAATAAAGCTTGCACCTGTTGCAATATTTTGGGGAACATTCAATATACATTGTCCACCTGCAACATTGTCAATTATGATCGCACTAAATACAGGTAAAGTTGAAGGCGGTATTAAATTATCAGCCCAGTTAGCCGCATCATTCCAGTTTCCATTACCGGTAAATGTATAGGTAATACTTTGGGCAGTCGCTCCATTGATACTGACTGTTGCATCATCAATAATAAAATCCGAAGCATCGGTTAATGCAGTTACTCTTGCAACATTAATCACAGGAGGTGCAACCCCGTTTGCAACCGGATTAAAGGTTGCCTTAAACTCTACTTCAAACGAATCTAATGCTGCTAAAAAACCTCCAGCCGAACTGCTTGCGCCATTACCCAATCGAAACTTGATGGTTTTATTCGTTCCATTAAACTCCGCTATGTCATCGCCAGCTGCATCAGTTTGAATACCACCTAAAATACCAGGGCAATAATTTACCTTCAATGAATTGGGAACGAATACGATTGTTGAAGGCAAAGAATCTGTAAGCACAACTGACGAGGAATTGCCTGCTCCGTAATTTTTACCTTTTATTTTATAAGTTAAAGTCTCACCCTTTTCTGCAATTTGATTATTGTTAGCATCGGTAACTGATTTGGTTATCTTAACATCAGATTCTTTCATTTTTATTGCCAAAGCAATTAAGCAGCTAAAATACTGATCTTGTGTAGTGCCGTATTGAAGGGATAAGGTGTTGTCTTTTGGCATTATACCATACCCGGTTCCCACATAAAAGTAATCAATGTCAACACCCATTTGATCTGTGTAGTTTGGGTTTTTTGTTGTTACATGTACCCCGTCAATTGTTACTGTACCATTCCAGAGATTGTTGGGCTGATTAAGCGCATTGCTTAATAAGAAGTTATTTACTTTAAAAAAATCCCCATTAAACCTTGCATCTCCTTCCCATGCTACTAATCCAATTTGCGCTTCATCGGCCGTTACCCCTTCGGGAGGTATATTTAAGCCGGTAATTGTAATAGGGTTAACTGTTGCTGCGCCATTATTAAACACTTCCTGAAAACCATCAATTACCCGAATGCTGTTAAAATTCAGCAGCGGATTTTCATACACCACTACAATTGTCCATGCACCATAGTTTCCATAATCCCCACCGGTACCTGTAGAAAAAGCGCCATTCCCCACAGTGTAAGTGCCTGCTCCTTCCTGCTTTACCAATTGTGTAATGTCTACAAAACACTGGTAGCGGCTATATTCCGTACTTAATCCTGCCTCTAATACAGATTTATCAATCTGTGCGGCTGATAATTCCTGGTAAGCCCCGGTTGTACCCTTCCTTATTTTAATTTTTTGATTTAGGGGGTCTGCCATGTTGAACTGAGATTTCAGTGCCCTTCCTCCCCAATATAACCTTGCTAATTTAATGGTGTTGGTACCTGCCGGCAATGTTAAATCAGCAGAGGATGAATTTCTTGTTCCTGCACCTTCATCGGTGTTACCATCAATATCTACATATTGCATACTGGCAGCCCCATAGTTTCCGTTATCGTACAGGCTATTTCCATTTACACTATTCCCATTCATTGCTACTAAATTCACAGAGCCATTGGGATTAGAGTTGTACATTAACGTATTTCCAAATAGTGTGGTGCCCCCCTTCATATTCTCAGAATAAACCATACCCAGTTTACGAAATTGAGCCTGGGTGGCAGTTGATAATAAAAAGAGAAGAAAAAACAGGAAAGATTTAATTCGATTGAGGCAAACAACAGCGTAAATTTTACTCATAACTTTTATTGATTGAATTTTAAAGATCAGGTACTATTTTGTAACCTGGGTAACCGACTACCTGTAACAAAAACTAAACCTAATGTGTAAATTTCTACATAATTATTAATAAATCGTTAAATATTTATTGAAGAAAGAACCGAAAGTTAGATTTTCTCTGGACAGAATTGCTTTGCTGTGTAACTGAATGAGCTTTCCAGGATTTCAATGCCGTCGTATTTAATCAACAAAAGAATAGTTTTTTTTAAATAAAAAATAACATAAGGAGTTTGCTGATACAATTAGTCGCCTTTTACCCAATAGTTTTATCGACTCGCTTTACCAATAACGTATTTGTTAAATGCTTTAATAGTGTAGTAAAACAGGCAGAGGGAAATACCAAACAACAAAGTAAAGCCCCAGGTACTTTTATAGTCAAATGGATTAAAAACCCGATGCAGACTTGTACTAACTAATGCCCCTGGATTTGTAATAATATCCCAACTATTAAATCGCAAAAAACGACCAATGTAAATACCATAACCACAAAGCAGTAAACTACCGGCGATACAACAGTTTACCCAAAATGATTTCAGAT
>JANPNY010000800.1:0-3311 GCA_031427745.1 Chitinophagaceae bacterium
ATTTTTTCGCCTCCTGTAAAGGCCGAACGTGTTATGTCTAAATTCAAGCTTTTTATAGAATTTAAAACTCTCACACCGGTTTCTGGGCTGTTACTTGACATTACAATAACTTCCACCAATCTATTGGAAGTTGAAAGTTTGTTTAAATTCAGAAGTGCTTGTACAATATGAAATGCTGTGCCTGGCTTTAGTTCATCATTTTCCTTTTCTCTTTGGGCTTTCCTGTATTCAGAAATTCCTTTTTCTCTAAACAATTTATCTTCTTCTTCAAGGTCAAAAAGTGTCCGTGATGAAATTCCGACAATTAAAGTATTAGTAAAGTCAGGCATATTTTAGGTGTTTTATATTTTGTAATTGCAAACAAATCAAAAATGTAAGAAAGTTTTCCCTCACATACTACTATTAAACAATTTTTTTAAATTCTTACTAATCAATTGCTTTTATATAAGCAGGCCGCATGGCAGTTATCATGCTAAATGTAGGTGTAAAAGGTTAATAAATAACAATTTACAGCGGATTTAAGGAGGAAATTACACAACCATTTAGTAACTGGTCGGTTTTAGTGCGTAACTGGTAACGTTTAACAGATTGCGTTGTGCTCTTGAATGGCTTTGGTTGAAATAGAAAGCAATGGCAGGCAGTTTATTTGCCCAAAAAAATCACCCCGGGTTTCGGCGGAATAAATTAATCCCACCCATTTAGCTCCATCACAAATCAAACTCCCACACCGTTCTATAAGTACCGGCCGTTTCTACATAGGTTAAAAAAGCGTTGTAAAAATTATCGGCGCCAATAGTGGCACTGTCGCCTATTACAAACAGTTGTTCTTTGGCACGGGTGATGGCAACATTCATTCTGCGGTAATCTTTTAAAAAACCAATATCGCCCTCGTCGTTGCTGCGGACAAGCGATAAAATAATGGTTTCTTTTTCCTGTCCCTGGAAACTGTCGATGGTGCTCACACGCATCTCTTTGGGCAGTATTTCTTTGGCGGCTGCTACCTGCCCTGCATAGGGAGAAATAAATGCAGTCGTTAAGGGATTGAGTGATTCGGTTTGCAACAACTTTACTGCCAGCTGAAGCTCGCCTTCATTCTGCAAACTCATGCCATCGCTGCCCTGCACTTCGTTAAAGCCGGAGCCTGCGGTATCTATAAAAAAAATGTGCAGACCGGTGTTGGTTAAATGTGGCGCTGTTTGCAGTAAACCTTTATAAAAATAACTGCTGGAAAATCCAGCAATGGATGCTCTCATCCGGTATTGGGTGTTAAGCAACCAGGTATTTTTTACAGTTGTAATGCTTATCTCCAAAACAGATTGATTAAAACCCAGCCGGGCCGCTTCGTTGCTTAGTACGGTAGGAGGGAGCTGTAGGTGATCGCCTGCCATTACGATCTTTTGCGCCAGCGGAAATATGCACCAGGCAAGGGGTTCAATACATTGTCCGGCTTCATCCATTACCAGTGTGTTAAAAGTGAGGTGGTTGATGCCGGCATCGTACAAGCCAATGGGCGTACCTGCAATTACGTTTGCTTCCTTGTATAATTTCTCTTCGTTGTAAGCCCGTAGTTTTTTTATTTCGGTGCGAATGTTTTTTACTTCTTTAAATAACAGGTTGCGCTGTTCCCTTTCTGCTTTGCCAAAACTGCGTTTGTATTTAAGCGCCATCTTTCTGAACTCTTCGGCCCTTATTTTAAGCTGCTTTATTTCTTTTTGTTGTTTGCTGTTGTTAAGCCTTCCCTCGGGCGTGTGCAAAAAAATGGCTTCGTCTACCTTGCTGGTATTACCAATCCTTAACAACGAAACGCCTTGTGCCAGCAGGCCTTTGCAAATATTGTCCACGGCGGTATTACTGGGTGCAGCAACCAATACTTTTTCTCCGGCTTTTATCAATTGCAAAATTGCCTCAATCAGTGTGGTTGTTTTGCCTGTTCCCGGCGGGCCATGTACAATGGTAATTTGTTCGTTTTGGGTGATGGCAGTTACTGCCTGTTGCTGACTTTCATTTAAGCGACTATTACTATAAGCAAGTGGGAAATTTTTTGCAAGAGGCAGATTGCTGGTCGATGTGTCTTTGCCATGCAACTGTTTAAACAAGGCAAACAGGGGCTGGTTGTTTTCCAGTTCATTCAACACCTTTTTCATGATGCCGGTAGTGCGCTGGTCAGGTGCCAGTTTAATACCCACGCCACTATCTTCTATCCAATCCGGAAAATCGGGTGCAAATAACCTGAACTCACCTTGCTTACCTTCCAGGTTGATGAGGATACCTTTAACCGGTTCTTCGCCTGTAATAAAACATTCAATGGCAGCACCATCTTTAAACAGGTTGGTCTCTGAAGGAAAGGTAAGGCGAAAGCTTATTTCGGGATAATCTGCATAACCAAAAGTTTTCCTGGTTACTGCAATCGGGTGCAAAGCCAAACCCGCTGCCTTCAGGGATTTCAGGGAATGTTGTTGATTGAGGCTGTATCGGATTACCTGTTCTTTTTCTTCCAGATCTATACACTGAATCAGTTTTTTTATATGCGGATGCGTTGCTGGCATTTGGTGAAAATAGGTAGGATGAAAGACATAAAAAAATTGAGTGGGTGATACAGATTTTAGACTAAAAGCGGCTACTGTTTAATATCGTTATCCGCCAAACGTTGTACAAATTGGTTCTAGCCCGTATCTTTTGGACTATACGAATAACGCCGCCGATGTATTGCTGAAAAAATGCTTGCTCCCTGTTAGCAAAATAGAAGAGCCAGGTACTAGCAGGGTCAGGTCCCCCTCTGCCTTCGGAGAGGGGTTAGGGGTGAGGTCCTGCATGACTGGTTAAGGTTAATAAATTTATTCCCGAGTGAGTTATTACTTAACCTCTTTTCGTTTATAAATCACTCCCCTAATTTCAATGCCGGTTACCATTGCATGTTCATTTAATTGAAAGTTATAGTAATCTGCAGGGTATTCTATTTTGGTATAAATAGTTTTAAAAGTATTGAAATGAAAGTGAGCTAATGTTCCATGCAGTGTATTGTTAATGGTAGCTTTTAGTTGATTATTTACAAGTTCAATTTTGATGTTTCCGTACAATTCATCTTGAAAGATACCAGCATATGATTGCAGGTTTAACAGTGGTGCTGTTGACCCTATTTGTGTAGGAATATTTGCGGAATCCCGTTCGCTATTTGCCAATTTCAGACTGTCGTACATGGTTTTAAAACGGACGCTCCAATCGGTGGTACCACCTAACTCAAATAAGTCGATAGCTTTAAACATCAACGCATGTCTTAGTTCCGCATGATCTAAATTTTCAAAAATATAAAT
>JANPNY010000801.1:0-7482 GCA_031427745.1 Chitinophagaceae bacterium
TACAAGAAAAAGATGGCTGGAAATTTCCAAACATGGGGAATATTTAACCGTACCTTCTGTAAAAGGTAAAAATACGGAGGAGGCTTCCAGGTTTTTGGAGAGTAAGGGTTTTGAAGTGGTGGTGCAGGATTCCATTTACACCGATACCTTGCAACGTGGTACCATCATAAAGCAATTGCCCGATGCTAATGCAACTGTAAAAATTAACCGGACTGTTTACATTACCGTTAACCGGTACATTCCACCCATGATTGCGATGCCATCGCTGGAAGGTAAATCACTCAACTTTGCTTTAAATATTTTAGATCGCAGTCACCTTTTAATGGGCGATACCGTTTACCGGGCCGATTTTATGAAAGGTGCCATTATTGAACAACGTTACAAAGGCAAGCGTATTGAACCTGGTGCTAAAATTCAGTGGGGCAGCAGGATAGACCTGGTAATAAGTGGTGGATTAAATGAAAACACAATGGTGGTTCCCGATCTGATCGGGCTTACCTACCAACAGGCAAAAAACCAGATTGATTCATTGGGTATTTTGTTGAACCTGGTACCCGATCCAGGTGTAAGGGATACGTTGAATGCTTTTATTTACAAGCAAAATCCCAGCCATTTGGATGTTTTAAAAAAGCCATTATACATCAGGTCTGGTATGGTGATGGATATTTGGCTATCGCCGGTAATGATCAATTTATATGACAGCTCCGGAAATAATTAGGCTGGGATAAACCAGATTTATAATTGATTTTGATCAGGATTTTTTTATAAATCATCTACACAAATTTTTAAACTAAACGATATATATTCATGAATACCATTACCGCTGAAGTATTAAAAGCAAGAATTGATGCCGGAGAAAAATTAAACATTGTAGATGTAAGAGAACCACATGAAAATGTCGAATTTAATATTGGCGGTATATTATTGCCATTGGGTAAAGTGCAAACGCTGCAAATTGATGAAATAGAAGATCTGAAAAACGCAGAAGTGATTTTGTATTGCCGCTCCGGAAACCGCAGCGGACAGGCCTGTTATATTTTAGAGGCTTCCGGCTTTACCAATGTTACTAATTTAACAGGTGGAATGCTGGATTGGCAAGCGAAGTTTACCGGGTAAATTGCCCTCCGCCCTAAATGTGAACTTTGGTCACAAAAAATTTGACGCTTATTTATTTTTCTGACGGCTTGGTTTGTTAAATACAAAAAAGTCTTGTACCTACAGATTTATAAACCTGTAGGTGCAAGACTTTTGATAAAAAGATTACAGCACCAATAACATACACCTGCCTTGTTCCCCTTTGGGGTTAGGGGCATTTATTCTACCTCCACTCTTATTCCTTCGCTATTACTGGTGAACTCCGGTGCATACATGCACTGAATGCTCGTTATGCCATTGCTGAAATTCCCAGAATGCGTTACAAAAACGGGATACTCAAAAACATAGGTTCCTTTATTGAGCCAGCTAAAAAAGAAATTGGTGCTGGCATCTTTGGTACTTTCATAATAGCCAAGACCACCCTGGTATTTGTATCCGCTAAGCACATTAACTGGTTCCATGCAAGCTGCCCTCATGTCTTTCATGTGCACATATTCCATGTCCCTGTCCACCCGTAATTCGATTCTTACTTTTACTTTATCACCTACTTTTAAAACAGCTCCATCTTCAATGGCTTTCAGTACCGGACCCTTGTCTGAATTTTTTTCTACAAATAATTTTTTGGTAAGTTTTAATGGTGTTGATGCGGAGGTGATTTTATCGAGGTCTTCAAAGTATTGCCAGTAAACGGCTCCCCAACCCCCCAAGGGGGAGCTTTTGGTGTCCGCTGATTGTAGGGTGACTTCTATATTGCCCATATTGGGTTGTATATTTTTTGCTTCAATTCTTTTTTTGAAATAGCCGGTGCCAGCTTCAGTTTTATTGTCGGTGCTGTTTATAACCATACTACCCAGTGTTATTGTTACTTCTTTCTCTTCATTTAGCCAGGAGCCTGTATTGATCCCCCCTTGGGGGGTAAGGGGGCTTAGTAGTAGTGCATAACAGGCTTCTGCAGTGGCTTTGGTGGTTTTCCAGTTTTGGGTCTGCTTCTGTTTTAATAACCAGGTTTTTAAATCATGGATTGTTATTTGATTTTTATCAATATCAGTAAAAGCTTCTATCATCATTGCCTGACTTTCGATGGGAGCCTGGTGCCAGTAATAGCCTCCGTTGTTCCAGTCTTTCCAGTACATACCTGTCTCTTCGTTGTTGATGCTGTTTTCTTTCAATGATTTAATGATGGCTGTAGGAATTTTTATATCCCCGGTGCGGTGTAGTGCCAACGCAATTATTGCCTGCATGTATTTGCTGTTGCTTAGCCAGTATTTTTTGGATTGATTTTGAAAATATGACCAGGCCTTTATTGAAGCAGCCGGTATATTCTGTTCGCTAAAAAAGCTCCGCATATACAAGTATTGGATGGCCGTGTAGCTGAGATTATTTTTGTTTAAATCAACCTTGTTTTTTAACAGGTAATCATAGTCTTCTTTAATTTTTTTATCTAGATAAGCGATGGCTTTATCAACCACAGTTTTAATGCTGGCATCAGCGGTTTTTGATAGCGCATCCAGTTTTTTCAAGTGACCAATTCCCGTAATGATGTATTGCGTTATGTACCGGTCATCTGGCCCGCCTTTAAACCAAACAAAACCGCCATTGCTGCTTTGCATTTCTTTCAGTTGATTAAATGCCTTGGTTTGTTCGTTGCTCATGCGAACCATGTCGAATAACAAAGCAATATTTTTCTTTTGCTCTGCTTCGTTTTGAGCGTCCAATACCCAGGGCGTTTCTTGTAACAGTAAGCTTTTTAATTCTTCATTCTTGCTTAAATTAGACAGGAGAGCAGCTGTATCAGTATTTTTCCATTTTTCAAATACTGCTCTTATTTTAGGACTTGAATTGGAAATAAAAGCAGCCAGTGAATTGGCATAATACCGGTTGAATATCTGTTCCGCACACTCGTAAGGGAATTCCATTAAATAGGGCAGCGCCTGCACGGCATACCAAACCGGGTTACTGCTGTATTCCACTGTTAGTGCATGGTTGACGATGGTTTCGCTGCTGCCACTTTTTAATAATTTTTCAAACTTAAAATTCTTTGTGTCGGTATTGCGTAAATTGATGGGCATGCTCTCTGTAACCAACATCCGGTTGGTTAAAATGGGGAACGACATCTCCTCTCCATCAGAGAAACCAGTAACTGCTGCAACAGTATTATTAGAAGACTTTGCTATAATGCGATAGGTAAGGGCGCTGTTGAAATTAAAAGGAATTTCTACCGGGAATTTGATGGCTGCACTTTGCCCTGCTGCAACAGTAAAATACTGGTTGGGAAAAATATTTTTAAACCAACCATCCACCGGCTTATTGGTAGCTGCATCCAATAGCTCCAGGGTGGCGGTGCCCGTTAGTTCACTGTCGCTGAGGTTAATTACTTTGGCACTAAATTCCATCCGGTCGCCTTCTCTCATAAATCTTGGTGCATTGGGTTGCACCATCAGCGGTTTTTGTGTTACCAGTGTTTTTTCCAGGTAGCCGCTGGATACATTTTTTGTATGCGCCAATGTCATCAGTTTCCATTGCGTTAATGCCTCGGGAATGGTGAAACTAAACGATACATTACCTGCTGCGTCTGTTGTTAAATCGGGAAAGAAAAATGCTGTTTCGCTGAAGTTTTTACGGATTTGTAAGGGGGTATTTTCTGATTGTGTTTTGGAGATAGTAATTATGGTGTCCGCTTTTAATGTTTTATTTTTAGCAATATTTACTCCTGCAACTTTTCCTTGTAACATATCTCCTTCAGCAACATTCACCATTGCTCCCGAAATGTCAGATCTATTTTCTAAAGTCGCCACACCTCTAACTCTTAACTGATATCCACTGCCTGGCATTCCATTGTTAAAAGATAAAAGCCTGTCATAAGTTTTCGGCTGTGCAGATAAATAATTAGCAAAACTTACATTAAACTCATCTGCACTAATGCTGTTAAATCCGCTTTCGTTCCATTGAACAGCGCTGTTTATTTCGGGCCAGATATTGATTGTATTCCACCCATGCATTTTAAACTGATCAAGACTTGCATCGTACATCGCAACCAGCATCTCTGCAGCTACTTTTTCTCCCTTTTTACCGCTGATGGTTGCAGTCCATTTATCTTTAGCTCCGGGCAATAATTTATCTCTGAACGTGCTATAATTAATGTTGAGTTCTTTATTGTTCCAGGGGATATTTATTCTTTCATCGCCTTTATAAACCCGGTTGTTTTTTACGAATATATAATTAATGGCCATGCCGCCCCTGTCTTGCTCAGTAATGGTTTCAGATAAACTAACCGGCTGTGATGATTGAATGGTTTTAAAGGAAGTAACGGGCAGCTGGTTGATTTTGCTAACCATTTCAATCAGCCATATTTTATTAAAGCCGGTTTTAAAATCATACTGGATTTTTTCTCCTGGCTCGGCAACCGGTTTGCTTAAATTAAAGGTGAAAGGCTCATTGGTTTCGGAGGTTGATTGTGCATCGCCGGTCAGCAAAATGTATTTCTCTGCCTTTACTTCTTCGCCATATTTATCCTTTGTTAGTGCCAGAATTTTATACCATCCAGACTTTATTTTATTATTACCCATTGCTGATTCGCCATTCATTATTGACCATCGCTGGTTACTACTGTCTGTTCGCTCAAAAACTTTATCTTCTACGGGATAGTTTTTAATTTCGTTTTCATTTTTATAAACATCATACGGAAAATGGAGGTAGTACTCATCTTTGCTCATCACAAACTGATCCGGCTGTTGCCAATATCTTTCCCTCAAAATTTTACCAGGACTTTTCAATTGTTGTATGCTAACGGTAACGTTGGTTTTTTCTTCTATGCCATTGACGTTTGTACTTTTTATCAACATATTTTTAAGACTGTCAACCGGCATTTTATCAGCAATTTTTATTTCCAGTTTTAGTGCCTGGTAGGCTACAGCAACTGTGGTTGTTGCACTTCTTGTTTCTCCATTAATATCGGTAACATCAGCGCTTACTTCGTAATTGAAAGTTGGCTGTTCTTTTTTATCAATACTTTCATCAGGCAGTGCCTTAAACAGTATGCGGAATTCACCTTTCGCATTGGTTGTTGCGTCACCATTGGCAATCTCCATTTCTTCCCTGTTTCGGAAGGGGTACCCGCCTGGTTTTCTATAGCCGGTATAGCCCCACCAAATTTGATATTGTATGGTGCGGACCACCCGGTATTTTACAGCAGCACCGTCAATGCTATTGCCTGCATAACCTTTAACAGTGGCCGTTACAACGATGCTGTCGTTTACCCTGTAGATGCCTTTTGGATTTTGCACCTCTACTAAAAAAGTAGGTCGTTTATATTCTTCTACGCTAAAATATTTTTCGCCATTCGTAGTGGTGTCCTGTATGCTGAAATTGCCGTTGAGGGTGCCTTCCGGTAATTTTAAACTGCCATTGTAAGAGCCATATTCATTGGTGGTTACTTTTAGTTCTTTTATTTTTTGTCCGTTGGCGTCTTTTAATTGAATAGCTGTTGTAAAGTTGGGTACCACGCTGCTTTTATTGGCATCTTTTTGCTGCTGAATAACAATGCCTTTAAAAAAGATGGTTTGCCCCGGCCGGTAAATACTTCTATCCATAAATAACCAGGTGGCAGGTTTGTTCTTTTCTTCGGGGTAAATGTTGTTGTAATAATTATTACTGTAATTGTTTTCCAGCAGGTGTAGCTCATCATTTGCAGTAGTTATCTGCATGGTGATATTCCTGCTTTCTTTTGTACTGGCCAATATAAAATGACCATTGTTGTCGCTGGTATAAGTTTCTGCTTTTTTGTTTTCGTAGGTACTGTTATTGTAGTTGTATTTGTTTTCCCATACCTGCACTTTGGCACTAGGCAGCGGCATCCCGGTTTCCCGGTGAAGAAGGTAATAATCGTTGCCGGTATTAACGCTGGCAATATTGCTGACATAAATTACCTGTTTTGCCAAACTGTTTTTTGTCAGTGAAAATGTATTGTCGAGGCTGGCCAATAAATAGTAGGTGCCGTTGCTAATTGCGTCTGTTTTTATTTCTGCAGCATGTTGCATAAAATCTTTAGGATCGGGCATTGCTACCTGCCAGAATTTAACAGGTGTTAAAGCAACAATGCGCTGCCACATTTTGTTATCCTCATTTTTCTCCATTTTTTTAATTTCATCGTTGCTTGTTTTAATAATCCGGAAATAAACAATGGGTGCATTTTTATATTTCACCAGCGAACGAAAAGGCTGGTTGGGCAGGTTTACTTTTTCGGTTTCCATTTGCAGCATCGGTTGCAGGATGGTTTGTAATAAGTTGGCTGCGTTAATGCCGCCTTCACTTTTAGGGAATTTGGTAAAAGCGATGTCGCACAGTTCCTTGGCTCTTTTTATTTCGTATTGATAAGGGTTGTTATCGCTTTCCTCCATATGCTCATTTCCTTTATTATAATAAACAGATGCCCGCAGAAACATGGCTTGTGCCGATGCCGGATTGGTTGCGTATTTTTCTTCGATATTTTTTAAAGCAGCTTCGTACAGTTGCTCCTTATTGCTCTTTACTCCGTACTGGTAAACAAACTTTAATCGAATAAGATCTGCATCCAGCAGGGCATCCGGCTTACGATCGTTTAAATGAAACTGCAGCATATCCTGTAACAAACGAATGGCATGGAACTGTAGTGATGAACTGTCTTTGCTGGTAAATTTTGTGGCAATGAAAATAGCTGCAGCAGCAAATATCTTTTCGTCTTTTAATGTAAACTGATAAGCTGGTTTGGTGAGGTCGTTTTCGTCTGTTGTAAAATATTCCAATGCACGGTGTGCTAAAAAATCGAAGAGGGACGGGCGCAAATCCCTGGTATTTTCACCTTTCACCATAATGGGTTCAAAAGCTGTGACCAGGGTAGTTTTAAGCAAAGTATTGTTTTGCAAACTGGCTTTGTATAAGCCCGTGATTGTCTGGTGTAATTTATCCAGACTCCATGTATTGACGTCATTGCTTTTTTCTGCTGCTAGTTTGGTATGGTTATATAATTTCCAGCGGTTATTTTGTATATACTGCCAAAACATCTCTGCCTGCATGCTTTGCAAAATATTTTTTGCAGGTCCCGTTGCTTTGGCAATTAAAGTATCTACAAAAAAAATATTATTCTCCCTGCTGTTTTCTTCTATCATATTCCGGTAGCGGATCAGGTACATGCAGGCCTTTATTTGCTGTGCATCATTGTTGTTATTTAATGCCATTTTGTAGATGGTATTTACTTGATTGAGCTGTTTTAGTGAGCCCTTTTTTTTCTGCGGCCTCCACATTTTTCCAGTTGGTATTGTAGTTGTCATTTATCTGTGCTATTGTACCAGAGAATATTGCCAGCCCCATTAGCCAAAGCAATAATTTTTTATAGATCATAATGAAAGGATT
>JANPNY010000802.1:0-7729 GCA_031427745.1 Chitinophagaceae bacterium
GTAGATGATTCAAAACGGTCGTTTAGCGACTGGATGTAAATTTCTGAAATACGTTTGGTGGCGCCCATTACATTGGTTGGATTTACTGCCTTATCAGTAGAAACCAATACAAACTTTTTAACACTGTACAGCAAACTAAGATCAGCTAACACCTTGGTGCCAAACACATTGGTAAGTACTGCTTCGCTGGAGAAAAATTCCATTAAAGGCACATGCTTATAAGCAGCCACATGAAAAACAACATCCGGGTTGTGGGTGCTGAACACTTTTTTAATCCGGTGATAATCTCTTGCGGAAGCCACTTCTACCTGTAACAACCTGCCGGGAATTCCTTTTTGTTTTAGTTCATATTCCAAATCGAACAAACCGGATTCTGACTGATCCAACAGAATTAATTTCTGCACTTTATGTTTAACCAGCTGCCTGCAAATTTCACTGCCAATGGAACCTGCGGCGCCTGTTACCAATATGACTGAATCAGCGTAATTGGCATTTGTTAAATCATTGGGTAAAAATATTTCGTCCCGCTGAAGCAGTTCCTCAATATTCATCTCTTTCACCTGCTTTTTCTGGAACAAACCCCTGCTCCATTCAGCTGCATGCGGTACTACATTTATTTTAATCTTAAAGGGCGCACACAAATCTGTAATCGCTATTTTTCTATCTACCGATAATTTATCAACAGCAATGTATAATTGATTGATACCTTTTTCCTGTATCAATTTAACTAATTGGGTTCCTTCGGCACTGTAAATAGGCAGACCTTCAATTTTTTTACCGATTTTACTATCACTATCGTCAATAAACCCAACAATGGTTGAGTTCATATTCACATCCTGTTCCAACACCTTTTTTGCTATCCTTCCCATCATGCCTGCGCCAAAAATAAGCGTTCGCTGCGCTGTATTGGGTTTTGACTGTGCCCGAAAATAAACTTCTTTTACCAGCAGCCTTAGTACCACCATTAAAAAACTTACCGCAAAAAAGTTGATTACCAGTAAAGGCAAAGCAGTCCCGCTTAAGTTACTACTGTTTGAAACAAAATAAATTACCAACCAACAACAAAATTGTAATGCTGCAAATTTTACAATTCTTAGAATATCTTTTATTTCCGAATAGCGGATGATCCCTTTATAAGTCCCAAGCAATGCTACACAACCTGCTCCTATCAAAAGGTTTACAATAAATGCGGGTACAAAATTGATTACATCCGGTAAATCCACGGAAAGATGATGTATTAAAAAAAAGGAAAGTGCAAAAGCAAACGAGATCAGGACAACATCACAACAGAAAATTATCCATCTGGGGGCGAAATGTTCTAAGTATCTTTTGGTCATTATATTTCAGATTTCAAACACCGGAAAAGTCTCTTGTAAGGAAAAATGTTATTATCCTTATTCTGTACTTATCTATTAAGACCATAGTATATGATCGATATAGAAGTGTTTTTATTTTGGTTTTTAACAGATAAAATTATTTGCGGCAAAAATATAGTATTTTTTATTTCATTAATCTATTAAATCTTTCATTAATAATCATACTTAAATCTGCTATTTTAAAATTTAGGATTTACAAACGCTGGGAACGGAGAAAAGCAGTTTAAAATTGATCTGTTTAAATATCAGTCAATTCTTTTTCCTAACGGATATTCATCCAATAAATTGCACATTTACACATATTTATTTTATTACAAAAAATGACTGTTTAATTCTGCAAAAAAGAAAGCAAATTACAAGCCGAAATCATCATACCAATCATCCATTTTCAAATTCATGATTTATTAATGCTGCCACCCTTGTAATTTCTTCTATGGAAAGATTACTGCCCGACGGAAGACAAAGCCCCTGCTCAAACAATTTTTCAGCTGTTCCATCGCCATAAAAAGGGTAAGCCTCAAAAACAGGCTGAAGGTGCATGGGTTTCCACAATGGTCTGCATTCAATATTTTCCTTCTCCATTGCAAGTCGGATCGTTTCCCTGCTCACGCCTTTATGGGTAAGAAAATCATCAATAAGCAGGGTACTCAACCAACGGTTGCTAAACGAGCCGGCCGGTTCCTGCAAAAAATTCATTCCTTTTATACTCTTCAATGCGCTGGTATAAAAATCAAAATTGGCTCTTCGCTGCGCCACCCTTTCGCTTAATACTTCCATTTGTCCCCGGCCAATGGCTGCACACACATTGCTCATACGGTAGTTGTACCCTATATGCGAATGTTGGTAATGCGGGGCTGCATCCCTTGACTGTGTTGAATAAAAGCGGGCTTTATGAATGTATTCCGCATTATCAGAAATTAGTGCCCCACCACCCGAAGTGGTAATGATTTTGTTCCCGTTAAAGGACAACACGCCCAGTTCACCAAAAGTACCGCAGGGTTTATCCTGGTAAGTAGAACCCAATGCTTCTGCGGCATCTTCAATTACGGGGATGTCGAATTCCCTTGAAATACCCATAATTGCCTCCATATTAGCAGGCATTCCATAGAGATGAACAGGAATAATGGCTTTGGGTTTTTTCCCTTTGACCATCCTGTCAACGATTGCCCTGCGTAAATGCTCAGGGCTCATATTCCAGGTTTCTTTTTCTGAATCTATAAATATGGGAATGGCCCCCTGGTAAACAATCGGATTGGCCGAAGCCGAAAAAGTAAAACTCTGGCAAAGCACTTCATCTCCTGCTTTTACATCTAATAAAATTAATGCAAGGTGCAGGGCAGCAGTACCACTGCTAAGGGCTGCGGCGGCATGGGTGCCGGTAAATGCTACGAGGTCGTTTTCAAAACCATCTACATGCGGACCCAGCGGGGCAATCCAGTTGGTATCAAATGCCTCTTTTACAAACACTTCTTCTTTACCACCCATATGGGGAGAGGAGAGCCAGATCTTTTTATTCATAAGTGATGGTACTAATCAGCAGTATATTTTGCAGTTGCAAAGATGGAGGAGTTTATTTGATCGCTGAAAAAAAGATGGGAGATGTTAGCTTCCTGCTTTATATCTACTTCATAAACAATGTCTCTGCGTTGGCCTTGTGTGGTGGCTTGCAGCACGAGCCGTATTAATGGAACGTAATCATTTTGGTTGCCGTTTAGGTGCTTGGTCGTTTTATTCTCCAAAAACCGCGAGTCCTGCTGGCTTATGCTCAAATTCCGGCGGCACACTAACCATTCTACATCAAAACCTGAGAGGTTCGTTAGCAACTAACCAAGTCGGAGGACAAAGCACAATAAAGTATTGGTAAATAAAAAAATAAAAGTAAATTTGAGTTGTTACAAAAAGATAAAACATGTACTCCGAATCAAGAAAAATACAGCTTATTGAAGATGTTCTGAAAGTTGAAAATGATTCCATTTTGTCTAAATTGGAAAGTGTATTAAAAAATTCAAGGGCAGCCAAAGAGAAAAAGAGAAGTATTTACGACTTTGTTGGCATCATATCCAACAAAGAAGCTCAAGAGATGAAGAAAATAATTAAAGAAACTTCAGAAACCATCAATCCCGATGACTGGAAATAATTACCTGATTGACAGCAATATTGTAATTGAAATTTTTAATGGAAATAAAAAATTCGCTGATAAATTAAACAAGGAAAAGAAAATTTTTATGCCCGCAATAGTCTTAGGTGAATTATACACAGGAATTAACCGGGTAACTAATAGAACAAAACATCTAAAAAGACTTGTTGATTTTCTAACACTTTGTACAATCATAAGTATTGATGAAGCCACTGCAAAAATTTATGGGGCATTAATTGCAGCACTCTATAAAAAAGGAAAGCCAATACCAACCAACGACGTTTGGATTGCTGCACTATCTATTCAGCACAAAATTACAATAGCAACTAAAGACAAACATTTCAAAGAGATTGATGGGTTGAATTTCGAAATGTGGGCATAAAACAGGCCACTAGACAACGGTATTCCTTAGGCTACCTGAGTTCACTTCTGTTCCCTACTTTTACTAAAACAAAAGGTAACATTGAGTGGCCACAAAAATAAGTAACCCGATGGAACTGGAAACCCACGCTACAAAGCAACGCCTCATTCCAGTGCCTATGACAGTTTATTTGATCGCTGAAAAAAAATGCGGAATGTAACAGGTACTCCTTAAATCATATTTCCAAAGTTACCAGTTCAGGTAACTTGTCAATTTTACTTCGTCACCGGATATGTACCTTATGCTTATAATAAATCAAAACCTACAATTTTATCTCTTAAAATTAAAGGGATTTACAGCCGACATGCTGGAGGGCTTTCACGCCTTTTTAAGCGATCAATTATTGTATATTTGTGGCTGGCTTACTAAAAAAATTCTACGAAACAATTATTAAGACAGCATGCCCATTCCTAATTTAAAACTCAATACTGCCTTACCCAACGACAAAAAGGCGATCATCCGGTTTTTTATACGATTATCTGTTTTATTTACGGTTTGGTTTTTTGTGTATGCTCTTTTTCTTGGGCCAGCAAGGGTTATTGATAAACCAGTTACAGATGTAATCACTATTGCTGTTGTAAAATGTATAAATTTTTTATCCCCTTCTACTCAACCAATTTCCTGGAGTAATGATCCTTCAACGGAAGGCAGGAATTTTTTGATTCAACAAAATAGCCGGGTTTTTGGCATCTGGGATGTATGCAACGGCGTTGATTTAATGTTTATCTATATCAGTATTATTGTTTTGTTACCCTACCCTGCTAAAAGAAAAATAATTTTTAGCATTGGCGGTATTGTGGCAATTATCCTTGGTAACATCATCAGGGTGTGTTCACTTTATTTCATTTATGTGTATCAAAAAAGTGCATTCGATTTCAGCCATCATTATTTGTTTACTATCCTTATGTATGTTTTGATATTTTACGGCTGGTTGCTTTTCGTTAAAAAGAAAAAAGTTATATGAAAAAAGCAGCTAAAGTTTTAATGGTTTATTTATTATTCCTGTTGGTGTTCTCGTTTATACTAAGCTGGATGGGTTTGACAGATTCGTTTTTGAATGTGGGAAGAATAAAAGCATTTAGTCCGATGATGCTTGCAACAATTGTGGGGGGAATTGTCTCTTTATACTGCACGGTTACACCTAAGGCGTTGAAGATATTTTTAATAGTATATTGTTGCTTGTGGATTATTAGAATAGGCATGTTATACCTGGCCGAACGAATTGGAATTGTAACTATTGGCCAGCGGATTTTTCATTTTGAAATAATTATTCCTAACTACTACGAAAATGTTTCCCGGATAGGCACGCCACTACCTTTTGTAATTTTCTGGTTTATAAATTACCTGTTTAACAACAACCAAAAGACAGTTACAACAGAAAAGGATGCTAATTTATAATGCTGATTTTAGGTTACCCAGATACTCATGCAATACTAAATCCATCAAACTAATATTACCTATGCTGGGCCACCAATTTATTCCCATTCCCATCACTTCTTTATGAATCCGATAATTGGTGGGTGCAGCAATTGGCACTAAACCAGCTTCTTTAAAAAACTTCATTGCTCTTGGCATGTGCAACGCATCTGTAACTATAATTACAGTACCATCGGTGCCGGCCAGTTTGGCCATGGCAGCGGCTTCTTCCAGCGTTGTGTTGGGAGTTTTCAATGTCACAATCCTGCTGCTATCAACCCCCAATAAAATGGCAGCCTGCCTTGCAACTTCAGCTTGTGTTTCCTTATTTCTCAATGAGCCTGCAGAAGTTACAAATATGCTGTTGTTGATTTGCCGGTAAAGCCTGATACCTTCCCCCAGCCTACCCTGTGCTATTAATCCTAATCTAGCGGTAGCGGGTAATGCACTATCCAAACTATAGCCACTTCCCAACACGTGAATATAAATCGGCAGTTTACATTCCTTTATGTTACTGGCATTTAATGGGGCATACTGTCTTTCTAAACGGCTTGCCAAATACTGAGGCAGGTAAGCAGTGGACACTATTAAAAAAATAAAAAGATCAGTTACCAATATTGCAATTGCCACCCTTCTTTTTTTAAGTTGTAATAATAAACAGGCGAGTAAAAAAAAAGCCATTAAGAGCGTCAGGATATTCACCTGGTCTTTAATGGCTGATAAAAAAAGTTTCATATTGTTAAATGGTTTTAGGTATGGCCATGACTTTTTCTTTAAACCTGTAAAATACCACTTCATCATCCCCCACATTTTTATCCAGCACCATACCTGCTGCAATTTTATTGCGATTGCCCACTAATATTCCGGGGATAGTTGCGCTGTTTATGCCAAACAAATTTTCATCTCCCACAATTGTAAAGCCGGAAAAGCAAACATTGGGACAGATAAAATTAAAGCGGCCGACTTTCGTATCATGCCCCATACTGCTTCGGGAATTGACTAAAGTAAAATCGCTAATAACAACTTTAGGCCCGATGTTAACCCCTTGTGCAATGACTACCCCATTACCAATTGAAGAAGAACCCGAAATGTAGGTGTCGGGGTGAATAAAATTTGTAAACAAAGCACCTTTGGCTAAAAACTCTTCAGTGATTGGCCTCCGGTATTTCAGGTTGGCGATGCCCATGATATAAAAGCAATCAGACCGAACATTATGAGATTTTATATCCCCGAGAAAAGGTGCTGTAAAATCATACTGCCGATAGCTTTGTGGATTATCATCAATAAATCCCTGGATCACCATCAAAAATTCAGGATTTTTCTTTTTTGCGTATTGAAAATAATCATCTATTTCAGCACTGTGCCCTCCTGCCCCGATGATAATAACTTTTTGCATGGTTGTACTAGTTGTATTTTTCGCTTGGACGTTAACTTGATTGTTACCTAGCTGTATATCCTCCATCCACCATCAACTGTGTACCCGTAACCCACCTGCCTGCGTCTGATAGAAGGTAAATACAAGCATTGGCTACATCATCCGGACTGCCTAAACCGAGTGGGTGCAGCTTTTTTATCTTTTCTTTTAATTCTTCATTCTGGCTATAGTAAGCTTTTTGGGACATGGGCGTGTCAACTACGCCAGGTGCTATACAATTCACCCTGATTTTTTTTGGTGCCAACTCTATGGCCATCGACCGGGAAGCTGCTAACAATGCGCCTTTTGTCATGCTGTACAATACTTTTGCCGATTCCCCTACCTGCGACATCACTGAGGTTAAAAAAATAATGCTTGCTCCGTTTGGACTAACATAGCCGGGTTTTATTAACAGCTGAGTAAGGTGCAAAGCAGCAACCACATTTACCTGAAAAAATTCATTCATTTTATCCGGTGAACTATTCCGAAAGGGAAGGGTGGTGGAAATACCTGCGGCATGAATCACTCCGTCTACCGCACCAAACAAATCTATTGCAGCTTTTAATTTGAAGGATACTTCTTCAAATTGGGTAAGATCCAATTGCAGCAAAGTGGACTTTGCAGCACCGGTAAGCAATGATTTTGTCATTTCAAGTTCTTCCCCATTCCTTCCTATTAACAACAACGTTGCCCCCCACTCACTGCAACTGATGGCACATGCTCTGCCAATGCCGGAGGACGCTCCTGTAATAACTATTTTTTTATCCTGTAAAGAAAAATTATTTTGAAGCATCTACTTATATCTCAACAATATCACTAATAAAACACTGATCAAAATTAATGAAGGCAGTTGCCCAACTCATACCCACACCAAACCCACACAGCATCGCAGTTTTTTTATCAGTTAATTTACCCTGCAACTGGCTTACGATGGTTAATGGAATAGACACGGAAGAAGTATTGCC
>JANPNY010000803.1:0-6321 GCA_031427745.1 Chitinophagaceae bacterium
ACTATTTTTTCGCTGGATATTTATAAAAAATATTTTAATACTACAGCTTCGGAACCAAAGATGGTGCTGGTGGGCAGATGAGCTGTGGTGGTTTCCATGCTGATTGCGGCACTGGTAACACCTGCGCTAAAATCGCTGGACCAGGCTTACCAGTTCATCCAGGAATATGTAGGGTTTATTTCACAGGGTGTATTGGCAATTTTTCTGATGGGCTTCTTTTGGAAACGCACTACAGCTGCAGCTGCGATGGCGGGAGCTTTGTTAACCATTCCTTTTTCTACCGTGCTAAAATTTTTACCGGTATGGACCAATGGCAGTTTTCCCGACTTTCCTTTTTTAGACAGGATGAGCATCACCTTTGTATTTATTATTGCAATCATGATTGTGATGAGTATTGCCAGGCCCAGCAAGGAAAATGAACCGCATACCATTGAAGTTGATACTTCTATGTTTCGCATCACTACATCATTTGCAATTGGTTCAATTATTATCTGTGGCATACTGGCGGCGTTGTACACCGTTTTTTGGTAAACCGGCATTTGAGCAAACCGCAACTAATCTTATCACTTAATAATATGCTGCCTGCAAATATTTTAATCTCCCATTCCATGTAAGGCATCCTTTTTTAATTGTTTGTACATTACTCCGGTTAAATAAATTCTAAAGGCGAGTGTACTGTTCTCTACCGCAGGCTTTCGCATAATTGAATACAATCCTTCTTTTAAACGGGACGGAAAATAAAGTTTTATAATAGTTCTTAATTTAGTTTTAACCAGATTGCCATTCCTTTTTATAACAGGTGGTTGTAATTCATCTACTACTTTTTTTATAAACGCTTCGGGAAAAATTTCCTTTATATACGCAGCGCTTAATTCTTCTTTCATTAATGAAATGGCTTCGGGAGTTTTAAATATTTCGCCCTTTTTATGAGTGGCTTCTTCTGTAGCATATTTAATATCGGGTAATAGTACTTTCATTGCTTTTATAAACCCTTTTTTATCAACACGCAATGCATCAGGTGTAATAGACATTTGCATTATTATTCGCCGGGATAGCAAAGGATTTGCTACTTCCACATAAGAAAGCTTTAGATCATTTAGGGCAGATAAAATAACGGGAATTCTAAATGCTAAATGGTACCGATCTACCATCATCTGTATTGTTTCGCCTTTTTGTTGATGAAGAAAATCGGGTAATACCTGTTTTTCAAATCCATATGCTTCGTAATTCTCCAGGTTACTAAAATCTTTACATAGCGTGAGGCCACACATAGACCTGGCTCTTTTGGCATTTGTTACTTTTGGCCAGCCAGAACTTTCATCGCCACGAATGATTCCCTTTTTTTTGTTATCAAATAAAATTTTCCACAAATTAAAGCCATCTAAATATGCTTCAATATGATCCACTCTTCCTTCACTGTTTAATATAAATCGTTTAAAAACAGTATCAATACTTTCATCAGTTTTATCTGTTGCCAAATATTGATGTGGCATACCCAATTCTTTTGCTACGAGGGGGGCAATATAAGCATCATTATTTTTTCTATTACGTGCCTCTTTTAACCCCCACGTAACTGTATCTATTTGTGATAAGTTTTTGCCAGATGCTTTTAACAAACAGGCTATCGCCCTGCTATCATAACCTCCGGATAAGGGTAAAACCCATTTAGACATATCAAATTCAAATTCATTGAAAGAATTTATAAGCGTCTCTCTTAGCTTTTTTTTATTTTTTTGGGGGGTTAAACGGGATGCCGTAAAATCAACCGATTTACTTTTTTTGTTTAATTCCCAACTTTTTATATCGAGTAATAAAGAGGAATTAGGTTCCAGCATAGAAAGGTTTTTACTCCAGGGAAATAATGGCCCCAAAGAACCAGAAGAAAGCATCCAGGGTAATACACGTTTGTCAAAATCAAATTTGCCCAATACGGTAATAATGGCTCGTTGAGAGGTACCGCAAATAAAAATAGTATCATCTTTATAATACCAGATAGTTCTGGATGCAGTTGTATCTGTTAAAATCTCCACGTAATTATCATCACTCCTGAAAATGGCATAGGACCCATCCGGATATGCATCTAATGGCTTCCACCAGTTTTTTTGCTCAGGATAGGCTATTCCCATACAAATACTACCATCATGCTCTGCAATAACATCAGAATAATTAGCAATGCCATAAATTACCTGACCATTTGCTGCAAACTTACAGGGAGCTTCAGGTATGTTATCCGGCAAAATATTTTTAATTGCCAAAGTAACTTTCTTTTTTATTGAGGGTGCATCAATAGGGTTTTTGAAGCAAACGTAAATTGCTTTTGCCATTAGTTACAGCTTTAGAATTGCAGGTTATAAATGCCATTCATTTAAATAAAAATAAATGTAGTTTTTTAAATTATATTTTAATATAATTTATATACATGCGTATACAGCAAAGAATTAAATCGGCAATTCAATAATTATATGGTATTGATTACTTTTTTTATACTTCAAATTCTAATTGTGTTAAACTTAATTAACATTAGGTTATTTGCTTTAATTCTCCTGTTATATTTAGCAAGATAGATAATGAAAAAATGATTTTGTTGGTATTAACCAAAGAATAAGATAAAGAGTTACCTGGCCTGTCTGTTTTAATTGGTGGTATGCTGGTGAATAACCTTGCCTATTGGGGCTGTAACCAATACATTGTACAAAGGGCACTGGGCGCCGATTTGGTTACTGCACGAAAGGGTATTTTGTTTGCCGCTTTTTTAAAATTACTGGTACCCGTTATAGCTGTGTTGCCGGGCATTATTATGTACGTGCTGCATAATAAGGGAATGTTTGTGCAAGAGATGTCGGATGGCGCTGGAATTATTAAACCCGACCATGCTTACCCAACCCTAATGAACCTGTTACCAGCAGGCTTAAAGAGCATTGCGTTTGCTGCACTTACTGCTGCTGTTGTGGCTTCGCTTGCAGGCAAGGCCAACAGTATTTCTACTATTTTTTCGCTGGATATTTATAAAAAATATTTTAATACAGCAGCCTCGGAACAAAGGATGGTGCTGGTTGGCAGATGGGCCGTGGTGGTTTCGATGTTGATTGCGGCACTGGTAACACCTGCGTTAAAATCGCTGGACCAGGCTTACCAGTTTATCCAGGAATATGTTGGGTTTATTTCACCGGGTGTACTGGCTATTTTTCTGCTGGGGTTTTTCTGGAAACGCACTACAGCAGCTGCTGCAATGGCAGGAGCTTTGTTAACCATTCCTATTTCTACGGTACTAAAGTTTTTACCGGTATGGACCAATGGCAGTTTTCCCGACTTTCCTTTTTTAGACAGGATGAGTATCACCTTTGTATCCATTGTTGTAATAATGATTGTAATGAGCCTTGCCAGGCCCAACAAGGAAAATGATCCGCATACCATTGAAGTTGATACTTCTATGTTTCGCATCACTACATCATTTGCAATTGGTTCAATTATTATTTGTGGCATACTGGCGGCTTTGTACACCGTTTTTTGGTAGACCGGCTTTGCGCAAACTGCAGCTAAACTTATCACTTAAAAACAGGCAGCCTTCAGGCATATTAATCTCCTATTCCGGTTAAGGCATCCTTCTTTAATTGTTTGTACATTATTCCGGTTAAATAAATTCTAAAGGCAAGTGTATTATTGTCTACAACCGGCTTTCGGAGAATTGAATACATCAGTTCTTTTACACGGGAAGGAAAATAAAGTCTTATAATAGTTCTTAATTTATTTTTAAATCCGTTACCCTTGCTTATACTATCCGGTTGTTGTAATTTACCAAGCACCTTTTTTAAAAACGCTTCGGGAAAGATGTCTTTCATATACTCAGCGCTTAATTCTTCTTTCATTAATAAAATGGCTTCAGGAATTTTAAATATTTCGCCCTTTTTATGAGTGGCTTCTTCAGTAGCATATCTCATATCGGGTAAAAATTCCTTTACTGCCTCAATAAAAGCTTTTTTATCAACACGTAAAGGGTCTGGAATAGTTTGCATCTGCATTAATATTTGCCGGGAGAGGAAAGGATTAACCACTTCCACATATGGAAGTTTAAGGTCGTTAAGTGCCGACATTATTGTAGGAATTCTAAAATTCAGGTAATAACGATCTATCAACATCTGCGGCGTTTCGTTTTTTTGTTGCAGAAATTCAGCTGGCAATTCCTGCTTTTCAAATCCATAGGCCTGATAGTTTTCCAGGTTGCTATAATCTTCACAAACCGTAATACCAACCATTATCCTGGCCCGTTTGGCATCTGTTACTTTTGGTGCGCCAAAACCTTCGTCGCCCCTAATAATACCCTGTTTCTTATTATCAAATAGAATTTTCCATATGTTGAAGCCGTCGGTATAACCTTCAATGTGATCAAATCTTCCTTCACCGTTTAGAATAAATCGCATAAAAACAGTTTGTATATTTTCATCAGCTTTATCGATGGCAAGGTACCGATGTGGCATGCCCAATTCTTTTGAAACCAACTGACCTAGAAACGCATCACTATTTTTATTATTAATTGATGCTGCCAGCCCCCAGGTAACTGCATGCAATTGTGCAAGATTTCGTCCGGTTGCCTTTAGCAAACAGGCAATCGCTCTGCTATCGTAGCCTCCTGATAAGGGCAAAGCCCATTTAGACAGATCAATTTTAAAATCATGAAAAGAATTAACCACTGCTTTCTTTAAATTTCCATAGTGCCTTTGGGGAGTAATGTTGTTTGGCAAAAAAACTAAAGGGTTAGATTTTTTACTTAATGTCCAGGTTTCTCTTTCAAGTAAAAGAGAAGCATTAGGCTCAAGGAGTGAAAGATTTTTACACCAGGATAAAGATGGTCCCAGCGTTCCTGATGAAAGCATCCACGGGATGGCACGCTTGTTAAAATTGAATTTGCCTAACACCGTAATAATTGCTCTTTGGGAGGTACCGCAAACAAAAAGTTTTTCATCAAAATAATACCAAATAGATCTGGATGCAGTTGCATCTGTTACTGCCTCCACATACTTTTCATCGCTCCGGAAAATGGCGTAGGAGCCGTCCGGATAAGCATCCAGTGGCTTCCACCAATATCTTTGCTCAGGATAAGCCAGTCCCATACAAATACTTCCATCATACTCCGCAATAACGTCCGAATAATTTGCAATTCCATAAACGATGTTCCCATTTGCTGAAATTTTACAGGGGGCTTCTGGTATGTTATCCGGCAATATATTTTTAATTGCTGCAGCAACTCTGGTGCTTATTAGGGGTATGTCAATAGAATTTCTAACACAAGCGTACACTGTTTTTGCCATGGGTTAAGGTTTTGCAATTGGGGGGCCAGGTGGCTGGTAATCTTACAGTAAGATAAATGAAATTTTAAAAATGTTTGAAGAAATTTTATTAAAAGTTTTTTCACTAATCCATTCGGTCTATAGAAGTCCATATCTTTTTGAATAACCCAACGTCTACTAACTGTTATGTTCGAGGGTGTAAAAGAAAAGCAGGGAAATTACCCCTGCTTTCTACTACATTATTATTTTAAAAAGTCTGTCTTCTCAATAACCTACATTCTGCGTTAAATTTGGATTCACCAAAATATCCCTCTTTGGAATAGGAAAGATTAATTCAGGAGCATTATATGCCAGTCCACCTCCACCGGTAAAATAACCTGTGGTTACACCCAATCTTTTAATATCATGCAGGTTGAAACCTTCAAACGATAATTCAATTTTTCTTTCTTTTAATATATCGCTCAAAGAAACTTCTGACAAAGACGGCAAGCCGGCCCTGTTACGGATTTTATTTATATCTTCTTCAGGGCTGGCACCTACAGAGGCATTTAGCCTGAAGTTAGCTTCTGCTCTTATTAAGTACATTTCTGCCAGCCGGATAGTATGCACATTGCCATAAACATTATCAAATTTTGCGGAGTAGTAATCAGCATTTACCAAATTTACCCTCAAATCACCAGGCTCAAACAAAGCAAGGTGTTCATCCCTTATGCCAATATCACCTCTTCCGTTTTCGGAATAAAAGGTTTGTAGGTTATTAATTCCACTGGTAGTTGTAACCTGTATGGCAAAAACATCTTCCGTTGTGTTATCCTCTGCTTTTGCACGGGTGTAGGCAAATATTCCAATTATTCCATCAATATTTGGTTGTGTCAATTTAAAATTACCAGACTCTATCACCCTGTCTGCAGCATCACGGGCTTTGGCATAATCTCCTTTTTGTAAATAAACTCTTGCCAACAAACCTGCAGCGGCGTTGCTGGTGGCAAAAAAACCATTAGAGGAAGGTAATAATGCTTCAGCTTCTGTGAGGTCT
>JANPNY010000804.1:0-8707 GCA_031427745.1 Chitinophagaceae bacterium
GTATTGGTAGCTTTTTTACAGGCATTCATTTTTACAGTACTAACAGCTGTATTTATAGGGCAGGCATTTGAGGGCGAACATGCACCTCACGAAGGTGAACATGACGATGCTGTAGTAGTTTAAGTAGTTTATTTTTTAATCAATATAAAAACAGAAGTATGAGTTTATTAACTGTGTTTTTAGCTGCAGGTCCTCTTGCAAATGCAGGTGGAGCAGTTGGTGCCGGTTTGGCAGCAATGGGTGCAGGTATCGGTATCGGACAAATTGGTAAAGGCGCTGTTGAGGCAATTGCCCGTCAGCCGGAAGCTTCAAATGACATCCGTGCAAACATGATTTTAGCTGCTGCCCTTGTAGAGGGTGCTGCTTTGTTTGCCATCATCATTGGTTTCCTTGCAATGGTTCTTTAATACCGGTGCACAAAATTATTACTGCATCCAAAGTACAGGACGGAGGATGCAGTAGTTTTTAACACTTCACACGCAGGGTGTAAGAACACCAGAAATAATACATTTTTTTTTGAACCGGTCTTTAGTGCTACTATGTTGCTTCATTGGCGTCGCACTCTTGTACAGGTAATCAATATTGAACATTTCATCATAATTATTTTTCATTTTTAAGTTAAAAAAATGCAATTATTAACACCCGATTTAGGCTTATTTATCTGGACTTTATTAGCCTTCCTGATTGTTTTCTTCTTATTGAAAAAATTTGCATGGCCTGCAATTATTAAAGGCCTGCAAGACAGAGAAGACAATATCAATAGCTCCATTGCTACAGCAGAAAAAATTAAGCTGGAAATGGCCCAGTTAAAAAATGATCATGAAGCTTTGCTTACCAAAGCACGTGAAGAAAGGTCGCTGATGCTTAAAGACGCAAAGGATATTAAAGACAAAATGATTAATGATGCCAAAGAGCAGGCAAAAGAAGCAGCATCAAAAATTGTTGCAGATGCACAGGCAAGCATCCATCAACAAAAAATGGCTGCCATTACCGATCTTAAAAACCAGGTAGGGCAATTGGTTATTGAAGTGAGTGAAAAAGTATTGCGCAGAGAACTCAGTAATAAGCCCGATCAGGAAACATTTATTAAACAACTGGCAGAAGAGGCAAAACTTAATTAACTGATAGGTTAATGATGATGCAGGTTATTTTATTTGCAAAAATCAATTACCATTATTTACCAATCAGCACATCAGCACATTAACAAATTATGCAGAACCCACGTTTAGCAACCCGTTACGCAAAAAGCATCCTTGATTTAGCCATCGAGCAAAATCAACTGGAAGCTGTTTACAGCGACATGAAGCATATTACCAGCATCTGCAAAACCAATCCCGATTTTGTAGCCATGCTTAAGAGCCCAATTATTAAGGGTGATAAAAAAGACAAAATAATGGATGCTGTGCTTACCCATCAAATTGGCAAATTAACCACTGCATTTAATAAGTTACTGGTTAAAAAAGGACGGGAATCTTACCTGCCAGAAGTAGCCCATGCATTTTTGGAACAATACAATAGCAAAAATGGGATCGTTAAAGTAAAAATTACAACTGCCAGCCCTATAAGTGAGGATACAAAAAATACAATTGTTGCTACCATTAAAAAAAGTGGAATTGATAAAAAACTGGAGCTGGAAACAGCTATCAATGAATCTTTGATTGGCGGTTTTGTGCTGGAATCTGAAGGCAACCTGGTAGATGCCAGCATCCTAAGGGATTTAAAAGACATCAGTAAAAACTTTTTAAACAACGATTACATTCATAAAATCAGATAATTAAACAAGTATAAAATAAATATCATGGTAGAAATTAAACCAGATGAAATTTCGGCAATTCTCCGCCAGCAGCTGAGCAACTTTAATGCCGGCGCCAGCCTGGAAGAGGTAGGCACCGTTTTGCAGGTAGGTGATGGTATTGCCCGTATATATGGATTAAACAATGTACGCAGTGGCGAACTGGTGGAGTTTGGAAATGGCGTAAAAGCCATCGCCTTAAACCTGGAAGAAGACAATGTGGGTGTGGTATTAATGGGCGACAGCGGATCAATTAAAGAAGGTGATATTGTAAAGCGTACCGGACAAATTGCCTCCATTAAAGTAGGTGAAGGCATGAGCGGCCGTGTTATTAACACGTTGGGAGAGCCTATTGATGGTAAAGGCCCCATCCAGGGCGAATTATATGAAATGCCCTTAGAGCGTAAAGCGCCAGGGGTAATTTTTAGGGAGCCTGTAAAAGAACCATTGCAAACTGGTGTTAAAGCCATCGATGCGATGATACCAATTGGCCGTGGCCAAAGAGAACTGGTAATTGGTGACCGCCAAACGGGTAAAACCGCCATTTGCATTGATACCATCATCAATCAAAAAGAATTTTACGCTGCAGGTAAACCTGTATATTGTATATACGTTGCTATAGGCCAAAAAGCTAGTACCATTGCAGGTATCATGAAAACTTTGGAAGAGTATGGCGCTATGGCTTATACCACCATTGTTGCAGCTTCTGCATCGGAGCCTGCTCCATTACAATTCTACGCTCCATTTGCCGGTGCTGCTATTGGGGAATTCTTCCGTGATACCGGCAGACCAGCTTTGATTATCTATGATGATTTATCAAAGCAGGCGGTGGCTTACCGGGAGGTTTCTTTGTTATTGCGTCGTCCGCCAGGCCGTGAGGCATATCCGGGTGACGTGTTCTACCTGCATAGCCGTTTATTGGAAAGGGCAGCAAAAGTTATTGCAAGAGATGATATTGCACAGCAAATGAATGATCTACCTGCATCTATCAAACACCTGGTAAAAGGTGGTGGTAGTTTAACAGCATTGCCGGTTATTGAAACACAGGCTGGTGACGTATCTGCTTATATCCCTACCAACGTAATTTCTATTACCGACGGACAGATATTTTTGGAAGGAAACTTGTTTAACGCAGGTATCCGCCCGGCTATCAACGTAGGTATCAGTGTAAGCCGTGTGGGTGGTAACGCTCAAATTAAATCCATGAAAAAAGTGGCTGGTACATTAAAGCTAGATCAGGCTCTTTACCGGGAACTGGAAGCCTTCAGTAAGTTTGGTGGTGATTTAGATGCTGCTACTAAAAACGTAATTGATAAAGGTGCAAGAAATGTAGAGATTTTAAAGCAACCACAATATTCACCATTCAGTGTAGAAAAGCAGGTGGCTATTATCTACCTTGGTACACAAGGTTTGTTAAAAAATGTAGCGGTTAAAAACGTAAAAGCGTTTGAAGAACACTTTTTGTTAGAAATGGAAAATAAAATGCCCGATTTATTGGCAGATTTCAAAAAAGGTGCATTACCGGAAGAAGGAATAAAGAAAATGGTAACGTTAGCCAACGGGCTGATACCTCAATATAAATAAGATTTACATGCTATTGTAAAAAAGCTGTCTTTAATAAAAGGCAGCTTTTTTATTTATGCAGCGCAATAGTTTTGCAATAGTACAGGCCAAAGGAATGCTTAAGCAAAATTTCGAATTTAAAGGAAAAATGATCCGGCTCTGTTATTAAAAAGAGAAACTAAAATGAGTAGTAATTTTAAAATTCATTTTGAGGGTATTAAAAAGGGCAATACAAAATTGCATTACCCTTTCAAATTATTTATGTGGGAAATACTATTAATTTCTGCGGATTTTTTGCCTGCCAAACGTTAGTCCCAATTTGATATTAAACGTAAAATAAGCATCATTGTTTTTAGGATTTCCCCTGATGCCCCCTTCCGTTTTCCTAAATTCGCCTGTTGGCCCTCCCGGGTTAAAACGATCATTCCTGCTTAAATCAAGTGCATTCTGCAGTTGTGAACCGGATAAGTAACTGGCAAAAAGATTACTATTAATATACCTCGTACTTACATCATCCAGGTAATCCGTACTTGTAACCCGGTGAATAAACTCCGCTCTTAAATTAAGAGCAGATGATAATTCATATTTTACACCCACGCCAAAAGGAAAGTTCATTTGGGAAAGTTTATAGGGCTTTCTGTCAGGATACTCTATAAATCCCTGTCCCTCCGTACTTAACGGTTGCAAATCAGTGTATTGACCATTTCTGTTTTTGCTTTGAGGATTAAATGAAAAGTACCCGATTCCTGCAATTAAATAAGGCGACCATAATGGGGGCTCAACATCTCTACCCATATAATTTCCAAAAATAAAAAAAGGATAAATTTCGCCGAGCAATGTTATTTCAGAGATTTTACTTTTAAAACTTAAATTTCTTTCGTACCGGCCGGATGTAGTTGCTCTCACGTCTTTTAGAATACTATCATAGGCTTTAATAGTGCCAAAGGTCCCTTCTAATCGCAACCCAAAAGATTCTTTATAGATAGCAGATAAATAAATACTTCCGTTCAATTGGTTATTACCGATATTAAGGTCCTTTACAAAAGGCTTACCAAAGCCCTGCCTTCCACCAACATCAGTAAGACAGTTCATCAAACCCACTGAGGCGCCCAATTCAAACATAACGGGTGTATCGTAAAAATTATTATCGTAAAAGTAGTATTGAGCAGTTGCCTTAAAGCCCGTACCAATTAACAGCAAAATAGCCGCTGTTAATAATATCCCTCTTTTCATATAATACTGTTTCAAATTAATTTTAAGCTACGCTTTCAATAAAATACTAAGTGCTTTGCAAATTAAACGATTCTACCTTTAAGTTAGTCTTCCTTTGTTTATTATTATAAAATTTACAGACAGCCTTTAAGTCACAAATGCTGCACTTAGGGCTTCGGGCAGTACAAGTGTACCGTCCATGAAGTATCAGCCAGTGATGTGCTTTATGAATATACATTTTGGGTATATGCTTAATAAGCTGTTTTTCTGCAGCAAGCGGGGTAGTTGCCTTTGTAGTTAATCCAATTCTTGCACTAACTCTAAAAACATGTGTATCCACCGCCATATTGGGTTGCTCGTCTATTACCGACGTAATTACATTAGCGGTTTTTCTACCAACGCCGGGAAGCTTAGTTAACTCATCAACAGTCATTGGAACTACGCCATTAAATTTTTCCATTAACATGCCAGCCATTGCAATCAGGTGCTTTGTTTTGTTATTTGGGTAAGAAATGCTCCTGATAATTGGAAACAACTCATCGAAACCAGCCTTACTCAGCGCCAGCGGATTGGGATATTTTTTAAAGATAGCCGGCGTTGTGAGATTGACCCGTTTATCGGTACACTGAGCAGAAAGGATTACAGACACTAACAATTGAAAGGGGTTGTCGTACAGCAATTCTGTCTCAGCTTCCGGACTGTTTTCTAAAAAATAGTCAATTAAAAATGTATACCGTTCCTTTTTGGTCATTACAAAAATCCCCCGATTTTAGCCGGGGGACGAAATTAGGTTAATTACGATGGTTAATATTAGCCTTCAGCCGAATATAGTACACCGACTGTTTTATTGGCATAATTCAAGATGAAATCTACAGCTTCTTTCCTTGGAGAAAGCTTTTGATCTGTTAATTCATTCTTTGCTGAGATTAATTCCTGATACTTTTCCATTAAAATCCAATCAGTTTCTAAGGCTGCCTTGATGGCATTTGATTGATCCGGGGATGTTTCGCCATAAATGTATGACAAGAGATCCTCCTGCATAAAACTGTGCATAGACTAATAAGTTGCGTTAAAAAAATTATTTAATTATCAATTATCCGTATCTATAAACGGCTATTGATTTTGAATATTGTATAAACCCAATTATTTAGTACTACTTTCTGGCGAAACTTTAAACAAATCTTCGTTATCTTTCTTCATCAAATACTTTTCCCGGGCGTACTTTTCAATAGTTTGTGCATTTGTCTTTAACAAATCAAGCTCCTTTCGGGTGTCTGCAATCTGTAAACTTTTCGTTTCTTCCATTTTCTTTAATTCATTTGCATGCCTTACTCTTTCAAACTGAGATAATAAATCATTCCGGTCAAAGAAAAACATCCAAACCAAAAAAGCAACTATAGCAAGCAGGTACTTATTCTTGAATATTAATAAACTTTTACCCCCTCTTTTTACTGATGGTGATACCGGATTATTATCAATTGCTGTATTTTCTGTTTGCTGCATGCTATAGTTTATCAATCAATGCTATAAAAATATGCCAGATAAATGACTCTATTTACCAAATTTAATTTTTCCTTTTGGATAAAAAGCGCTGTCACCCAAAGCTTCTTCAATACGAATTAATTGATTGTATTTAGCAATACGGTCTGTGCGGCTGGCCGAACCTGTTTTAATCTGGCCGCAATTAAGCGCAACTGCTAAATCGGCAATAGTGGTATCTTCAGTTTCTCCGCTACGGTGACTCATAATGGTATTGTAGCCATTGCTTTGTGCCATGGTAACTGCATTGATGGTTTCAGTTAAAGTTCCAATCTGGTTAACTTTTACCAATAATGCATTCGCAATACCTTCATTAATGCCCCTTTCTAACCGGGTAACGTTGGTTACAAATAAATCGTCCCCTACTAACTGGCATTTGCTGCCCACCGCCTCACTTAGCATTTTCCAGCCCTTCCAGTCATCTTCAGCCATTCCATCTTCAATTGAGCAAATAGGATATTGCTTAACCCAACTCGCCCAATAGGCTACCAATTGCTCGCTGGTCATTTCTTTTCCATCACTTTTGTGGAAAACATATTTTTTCTTTTTAGCATTCCATAACTCGCTATTGGCGGCATCCATGGCAATCATAATTTCACTGCCTGTTTTGTAACCGGCAACCTGTATAGCTGTTAACACGGTTTCGATGGCTTCTTCATTACTTTGAATATTGGGGGCAAAACCACCTTCATCTCCTACGTTGGTGCTAAAACCTTTCTTTTTTAATACACTTTTTAAAGCATGGAAAATATCTACACCCCATGCAAGCCCTTCACTGAAAGAACCGGCTCCTATCGGCATTACCATAAATTCCTGGAAGTCTATTTTATTATCCGCATGAGCACCACCGTTTAAAATATTCATCATCGGCATAGGTAATGTTTTTGCATTGGTACCACCGATGTACCGGTATAGTGGCAGGTTTGCTTCCAGTGCAGCCGCTTTGGCTACAGCCAAACTTACTGCCAACATTGCATTGGCCCCAAGTTTACTTTTGTTAGCAGTACCATCTAATTGAATCATTTGGGCGTCAATACCCGTTTGGTCAGCAACATCCCATCCTAACAATTGCTCGGCAATGGTAGTATTAACATTGTTTACCGCTTTTAAAACACTTTTACCACCGTAATAATTTTTCTTTCCATCTCTTAATTCCATCGCTTCATGTATACCTGTGCTTGCGCCACTTGGTACAGCGGCCCTTCCAAGGCGTTCATTTTCAGTTAAAATATCTACTTCTACTGTTGGATTGCCACGACTGTCGAGAATCTGACGGGCATTGATGGATGCGATGTAACTCATAATATCAAGATTTATTAATTAATTGAAAAATGTTGACTGCAAAGAAACAAAATAGGTGCTATGCTGCAACGATGCAAGGCATTTATTTTTATTACTATGGAACAAATGCCGCAAAATATTAAATATTACCCGTAAAAATTTGTTGCCCGATAATTGAAACTAGATGACCAGAATACCCTTAAAAGACAATGCCTTATTTAAAAGGTAGTTTTTTCAAGCACCAGCTTCTTTACATCAGCCAGGGCAATCCGCTCCTGCAACATGGTATCCCGGTAACGGATGGTAACGGTATTATCTTCTTTTGTTTGATGATCGACGGTTACGCAGAAGGGTGTACCAATGGCATCCATCCTTCTGTAACGCTTACCAATGGCGTCCTTCTCTTCGTAAAAACACATAAAGCTACTCTTACAATCATTTAGCAGCGACCGGGCTATTTCCGGCAAACCATCTTTTTTTATCAGTGGTAGAATAGCCAGTTTGGTAGGAGCTATTTTGGCTGGAATTTTTAATACTACCCTACTGTCTTCGGTTCCATCTTCTTTAGTCCATTTTTCCTGGGTGTAAGCAAGACTCATTATGGTAAGGAATAAACGATCGAGGCCTACTGAGGTTTCCACTACATAAGGCACGTAGTTACCAATGGGTTTACCCTGTTCATTTAAATCGTTGTCGAAGTATTGTAATTTCTTTTTGCTATAGGTTTGATGCTGGGTTAAATCAAAATCGGTGCGGCTGTGAATACCTTCCAGTTCTTTCCAGCCAAAAGGAAATTCAAATTCAATATCAAGTGCTGCATCTGCATAATGCGCCAGTTTTATGTGGTTGTGAAAACGTAGTTTTTCCGCAGGAATACCCAGGCTCTCGTGCCAGCTTTTTCTTTCTTCTTTCCAGTAATTAAACCATTCCATCTGGCTGCCGGGGCGGATAAAAAACTGCATTTCCATTTGTTCAAATTCTCTCATCCTAAAAATAAACTGGCGGGCCACAATTTCGTTGCGGAATGCTTTACCGGTTTGTGCAATACCAAAAGGTATTTTCATTCTGCCGGTTTTTTGCACATTTAAAAAATTTACAAAAATACCCTGGGCAGTTTCGGGCCGCAGGTAAACAATATTATCACCTTCATTTTCTGCAGCTGTAGCACCAAACGCCGTACTAAACATCAGGTTAAACTGCCGTACATCTGTCCAGTTGCAGGTTTTGCTGATGGCACATTTTATTTTATTATCTTCTATTAATTGTTTTAAACGCAAATGAAAATCAGCCTCCTTGCCGCTATGATTGATCGCCCAATAA
>JANPNY010000805.1:0-14574 GCA_031427745.1 Chitinophagaceae bacterium
GAGAAGTTAAGCCCCTTATGGCTGATGGTACTGCACAACAATGCGGGAGAGTAAGTAGTTGCCATATTCTTTTAAAAAGCCTCAACAGTTATTTGTTGAGGCTTTTTTGTGTTTTACAACGGTGTGATTTTGTTCGTGTGAAATTATTATACCCTTTTTTAGTAATTGGTAAATGGTACCTGAGAATGTGGAGCAGACACCTTAATTTAATTTGTTAGTTCCATTAACTAAGTGTTCAAGATTTTTCTCATCAAAAAAAGTTTTACTTATTGTTTCCGCTTCATTCAGTAAAACAGGTAACTTAATTTGTTTAGGTCCTAATATGCGGTACGCTTTGTTTAGAGCGTCCGCCTCATTTACAGCTTCAGTTTGTTGTAAAGCTTCTTTTATTGCTACTATTGTTAAGCCGCTATCTTTCAATTTGCCCAATTCAGCAATAATCCAGCTTAAAGCAAGGAAGTAACCTTTGTTTAGGTTTAATATATAATGATTGTTACCTGCGGCGGGCATTTTATTAAATGGAGAATTTATTATTTCCTTGGTAAGATATTTTGTTAGATTTTTCGATTTTGTCTTGTTTTCAGTTAGTTGAACACAGCCCTGCAATGCCTGGGGATAGATACTTAACCACCTTAACTTCCGTCTCAACTCGTGTACGTCTTCTTCCATGTTATCAAAATGATAGTTAGCAGTATGAGTAAATTCAACTATCTCGTAAATTGCTTTTCCATAAAATATATTTATTTCTTCTATTTCCTTTTCATCATCGAGCCAATTGGTCTCTTTTAATTTTTTTCTGATTTTTACCAAACGTTCATTATTCTCGCCGATCCATTTTTTTGCTGTAAGTAATTCATTAAGGTGCTGTAGTTTCTCTCTTGTCTGCGCCTGTAAATATTGGTTAATTTCCAAGGGTATTTTTTTATTTTTTGTTAACTGTCTTGCTATTGCGTCGTAATAATCAATTGCACCTAATGCATCTTCCAACAATTTAAAATACTCTTTTAGTTTACTGAATTTTTTTTCATTATGAAGTCCACTGTACAGTTTTGCCAATCCTTCTAACATGAATAATGGAGTGCGTGCATTATTTTGATATAAATAAAGCGCAGGATTTTTTTGACTGGCTGCTTTAGAAAGTATATTTTCAAATTGTTGTAAGAACGGTTCAAATCGAAGTATGCCTTTATTCATTGGTTTTATATTTTATTGTTCAAAAAAAGAAACTGTGCCACCAACCCATGTTTTGTCTTTATTATACCTCGTGCCAATCATTTTGCCCTTGCTTAACCTTGAAAGATTATGAGCGCCAACAGGTCGCAACCAGCCTTCTTTCCAAAAATAGAAAAGTCGTATTTCTGCTTTAGCCGGACCATCTGGTGTTAGTATAATATCGGCATATTTTACTTTGCGTTGCAGTATCCAGTTTTCTGGATCTTTTACGTTATTTATGTGTTTGTTGGTTACATCAATTACCACGCCCATGCCTGCAAAAGAGAACAAAGGTTTCAAAACATAGTTTTCTAAATCAGTTGGTGTTTCTTTTAGTTCATTTAGAAAATAAGTAGGTGGAACAAAAGGGCTTTTTATTAATGGTAATGTGTATTTACTAATTCGGTAAAACCAGTTTGTATGTGATACCCATTCCACTTCCCATTTGTGTGAAAAGTCAATGACATCTCCCAGGTTTTCTTGTTTATCTAAATCGTCAAAAATGAGACGATTGTAGATTTTTTTAATTTCTATTTTCTTTCCATTCTTTTCATAATACAACTTGTTACTTTCTCCAATTAGTTTGGTAACACAAACAGTTGAAATACCCAATACATCTTCGGTACAATAAAAATCAATCCTTGTTTTTTGTTTTTCCGGAAAAATCTCCAATAAAATAACCTGTTCTGGATTTGTATCACCTACAATTATATCTTTTAGCATTTGCAGATAAGATGCTTCGTTGAATCCATTAAGATAAGCATCGTGGGTGGGTGGCACATTTGCATATTCCCGTGTAATTTTAGTATGAAATGCCTGGAAAACAAAGAGGGTAGGAAACCCCTGCATCTCTATCAGTTGTGGCTCCAATTCGCCTTTTTCATTTTCGCAAATTCCAAAATCAAAAGCTATAAAATCCGTATGATCTGTTTCATTTGGAATATGCAATGTTTCTGGTATTGCCCTTTCAGTGAGTGTTTTAAAATTTGGCTGCACTATAACATCTATTATATCTTCACAAGCAGCGAGCATTTTTTGGGTAAAATCTTTGGGAATGAATAAAGGAGTTTCAGCAACACGAAATTCCAGTGAGCCAGGATGTAAGTTTTCAATTTTTTGCAGATATGCCAGGTATTTTGCTTCAGTAAAATTTTCATTAAACTGCTGCCTTAAACTTTGTTGCATAATTTAATTTGATTGATGGTATTATTAAAAAGCACATCACCAAAACAATGTTTCAGGAAACTAAAACTGGTATCTTTTTAATAACTAAAAGTAATGATGTATCTCATCAAACCCAAATATTTAATACTAGGCTGCGTCTTAAATTTTATTTACTTTCAGGTTGGGCGAACATAAATATTCGACTACTCATCTACCCAAAAGCTAACCGAATAATAATTGCTTTTTAACTATACTATGTTACTGCTTAGAGATGGAGCAAATAGAACATTATACCTTTATAAAACTGTGCGTTCTATCATTTAGTAAACTTCGGCATGAGTAAGCTTATCTAGAGAAATCCTTAAAAAATTGGGTAAAATGTGGGAGTAGGTATGCATGATTTTATCTGGATCGTTTAGTTGTTCAATCATACTGGACCATTTAGCTTCTCCATGGTTTTCAATTACCGTTTTCTTTTTATCCTCGGTTTGCAAATGCATGCTCATACCCACAGCATCGGCTTCCGGGTGAAATTGAGTGCCAATCATATATTCATTAAATCGAACTGCCATTATTGCCCTTTCTAAATTTATATGCGGACGATGTTTTTCTATAACTAATATGGTTGCGCCCATTTGGTGAATCATATTATGGTTTGGTTCAACTACCTGGTAATCCCGGCTATCAACTGCATAGAAAGGATCTTTCATGCCCTCAAAAATGGCTTCTTCAATTCCTTCGTGTAATAAGTGAATAGGGAAAACCCCAAAGGAGGTACTCTTTCGTTTGCACACCTTTGCGACGTGAAAATGCCTGCAAGCCAGTTGAAAGGAATGGCAGATAAAAAATACATGTTTTTTTTGCAAATTAGCTTCGTTGTTGTTCCAGCGCTGAACATGGTGCAGCCATTTGAAATATGCATTTTCCCAATTGCTGCCAAACGAATCCAATGGGCTACCGGGGCCGCCACTGCTAATGAATATGTCATAAGAGAGATCTGGCACCTGAAGCTTTTGGCGCACATCAAATTCGTCCCATACAATATCTAACTGGTATTGATCGCCAAATTGGTTTAATATTTCTCTTATGCATCGCATGCCCTGGTTGGAGACACCATCATACAAATCCAGAATGGCTATGCGAATTTGTTGCTTTTTTGAAACTTCCATAAAATGCAAAAGTAATAATATTTTTGTGGCTTCTGGGTTTATGGAGCCCCTGGATTTAAATTATCTAATTTTTAAAATAAAGCAAACGTGTCTTTTCGGGTTTAAAATATAACTTTAACAACAATAAATTATTCCCCACGTCAATGAAAAAAATCATTGTAAAATTTCTTTTGGTTTTAGGTATATGCAGTATTGCAAAAGGTAGCATTGCGCAAAACTGTCTGCCTACAAACATTAATGGATCCGTTATAAATATTGGCTGTACACAAACCTGCACCAACCTCTTGTTTAGAATACCCCATTTGAAATCTACTGCTGATTACACGGTAAACAAAATACCCTATGTACCCAACGCATACGTAACTGCAAGTGGTTCGGAAGATCTGACGCTTTACAATGATGATGAATTTAGCAGCATTATTAATCTACCATTTACCTTTTGTTTTTATGGGTCTACCTATAATAAAGTAGTGGTTGGCTCCAATGGAGTTATAACTTTTGACGAGGCCAATGCTGCAACTTGCTACAATGGTTATCTTATTACAAAAACAATCCCCTACGATAAGGGGAATATGTGTGATATATTCAGCACCTACTATCCAAAAGCTTCTATAATGGGCCCCTATTCGGATCTTGATGCAAGAGTAGACCCGGTTGATTCAATTTATAATGCAAGCCCTCCTGACAGGAAAATTGAATGGCGGGTAGAAGGATCGGCACCTTGCAGAAAATTTGTTGTAAGCTATTACCATGTGGGTACTTTTGGCGTTAATCCCTGTGGCCTGCTAACACCTAATGATTTCCAAATTGTGATTTATGAGTTTACAGGTTTGATAGACGTTTTAATTGGCAACAAAACCTGTCTCTCTCCAACCAATGATAATGGGAAGGCAATTTTGGGTATTCAAAACTGGGATAGAACCAAAGCAGTTGCGGCGCCAGGAAAAAATGCTACCATTTGGAGTGCAGTAAAAGAAGGCTATCGGTTTACACCCAATGGAGGAACCTCCCGTTTTGTAAGTAGCGAGTTGCTAGGTATAAATGGTGCCTTTATTGCAAAAGCAGATACTGCCACTACCGAGCAAGGGTTACTTGATATTTCATTCAATAATATTTGTCCTGCATCCAATTCTACTACCAGTTATATTGTAAAAACAACTTTTTCATCCTGCCTTCCTGGTGGTTTAGATCTTACCGGTTACGATACTATTACAGTAATAAAAGCAACAGCAGATACCTGCAGAGGCAACATCACGAAAGCTACCTGTATTTATGGCAATACCGGTAGTATAAATATTACCAATCCTATAGGTGTAGATTTTAATTATTCTATTGGTGGCGGCGTTACCTATCAAAGCGCACCCCTATTTAATGTTGCTAAAGGAACTTATACGGTGATAGCAAAAAATATCAACTCCGGTTGTACTTCTACCAATACCTTTATTGTAGATGCCAGCAGTTCTATAGCGGCTACTGCCAGTACTATTGACGCAAGTTGCTCAAGTGCTGCAAATGGAAGCATAACTGTAAATGCCGGGTCGGGCATTGCTCCTTATTCTTTTTCAATAAATGGGATTATTTTCCAGGCCAGTGCTGTTTTTAATAGCCTTGCTGCAAATACTTACAACATAGAGGTAAAAGACAATCTTAATTGCGTAGTTAAGTTAAGTGCCATTGTTAAAAGCGGAGCAGGTATAAGCGCAACCGCAGCCAGCACCAATACTGCCTGTATAGGATCTGCAACAGGTACCATACAAATAACTCCGGCAGATGGAGCCTTGCCTTATAATTACAGTATTAATGGGGGCACTGCCCAGGCTTCTAATATTTTTACCGGTTTAATTGCTAACAACTATATTGTTTCGGTAAAAGATGCCAATAATTGCACCGTATCGATACCGTCCACCGTTTTAAATGGCCCTGGCACCAGCACTACTGCTATTTCTGCAAATGCTGCATGTTCCGGCTCAGCTACGGGTATCATTACTGTGTTACCACCGGTAAATGGGCTGGCACCTTTTTTATATTCAATCAATGGAGGAGCACTACAAAGTTCTAATGTTTTCAAAGGATTATTGGGGGGTGCTAATTATACTTTGTCAGTTTCTGATGCCAATAATTGCAACTTTTCTTTTTCGCAGGCAGTTGGTAATGCTCCAGGGGTAACTGCGGTGGCAACAACTGTTAACTCGGCCTGCGGTGGTGCTGCCACCGGGCAAATAATTATTTTGCCCCAACTTGGTACACCACCCTTTTTGTTTTCCGTTGATAGTGGAGCCAGTTATCAAATATCAAATGTATTCAGTAAACTGCCGGGTGGCAGTTACAACATTGCGGTGAAGGATTTTAATAATTGTATTTTTTATTTAAAGGCCATTGTTGATAACGACCCTGGTGTAATTGTTACAACTGTGATTGCTAAAGCATCTTGCGCAATTGCAGCTAATGGAAAGATAACTGTGAATCCCATAGCCGGTATTGCACCTTTTAAGTATTCGTTAGATGGAGTTAATTTTCAAACATCCAACCAATTTGTAAACCTGTTTTCGGGTCCATATACTATTACTATTGTTGATAGTGCTTTGTGCAGTACAACGGCAAATGTATTGGTGGGTAATGCGCCACGGGTGGTAATTGATTCTGTTACCATCATCCGCCCAACCTGTAAAGGCTTAAGTGACGGTACAATTGCTGTTTATCCAAACCAAGGTTTGCCCCCTTATCAATATGCCATCAATTCCGGTACATACCAGGCCAGCAATGTTTTCAATAATATTGCGGCAGCTGCAAATGATACTATCCACATAAGGGATAACAGCGGTTGCGTTAAAGACACCATCATTTCGGTAACGGAACCATCCATTCTTTCTATCGCTACAAAGGCAACCAATGCTACCTGTACCGGCACACCTGATGGAAAAATTACCATCAACGCTGCCGGAGGAACCTTGCCGTATCGTTACACGAGCGACCCTTTGGCAATGAATGGATACCAGGCCAGTCCTGAATTATTGTTACTGGTTGGTAATTACAAAGTGAGTGTACAAGATACTAAAGGATGTATTGCTTCAAAAACCGACACTGTTTTATTGAATGATACCATGCGGTTAGAATTAGGGAATGATACCACATTTTGTGAAGGCATTGGAACCACTTTGCAGCCTCAAACGAATAATGGCACAAATATTTTCCAATGGACACCCGCAGCCGGTTTAAGTAACCCGGGGATAAAAAATCCGTTGGCATCGCCTGCAGATACCACCAAATATTACCTGGCGGCTAAATGGGGTATTTGTCAGCGTAAGGACAGTATAACACTAAATATTTTGCTGAAGCCTGATGCAAATGCCGGTAAGGATACGGCTGTATGTTTTAATACGCAGGTGTTTTTGAATGGTAGTGTAGGTAAGGTTTCCGGATCTGTTGGCTTTTTGTGGGCACCAGCTACTTTTATAGAAAATCCAACTGCGGCTGTTACAACAGCTAAGCCGACGGCCGCTGGTGTGTTCAATTATACACTTACTGTAAGTGATCAATATGGCTGTAGTTATAGTATAATTGATACAGTGGTAATTACAGTGCAGCCTGAAGTGCCTGCCTTTGCTGGCAACGATACCATTGCTGTTACCGGTAATTCCTTGCCACATCAGTTACAGGCTAGCGGCGGTGGTCCGGGAGGCAGCTATACCTGGAGCTGGACACCATTAACAGGCGTTTCTATATCTGATCGAAACGTTGCCAATCCAACCGTTTTGCTGCAAAATCACCAGTACGTATTTGATGTGAAGGTTACAGATTTTGCAGGTTGCACGGGCTATGATACCATTAAAATTAATGTTTTTGATGGCCCTGCTTATTATTTGCCCAACGCCTTTTCGCCCAATGGAGATGGGCGCAACGATATCTTCCGGCCAACTCCGGCAGGCATTAGCAGCACAGCATATTTCAGAATATTTAACCGCTACGGCAAATTAATTTTTGAAACCAGCCAGGTGATGGCCGGCTGGGATGGTACCTTTATGGGGAAGCCGGAACCAACCGGTACCTATGTGTGGGTTTTAAAAGGTAAAGACAGAAAGGGTAAATTAATAGAAGCAAAAGGTACGGTTGTGCTGATAAGATAAAATACAGAGGAATAATTTTAATAGAAAATCCCGGGTTTAATAACCTGGGATTTTCTATTAGATTCCTTGAAATTTTTAAGCTCCCTCTCTATTAATATGAATTGTGTGATAAAGTTTGCGAACTACTTCGTTGCAATATTGAATGATATGTTTATCAGTAGTTTTTTCGTTTATAAATGTTTAATAAAATTACAACTGCTGAAATGTTACGCCTGATTGAAGCGGATACCCCGGTGAGGGTTTGTGCAATGGCTTTGTGCCGGAGTAGCAGCGAAAAGCAGGACCGCAGCTGAATGAGGAACTGTGGCTTGCGTACCACTTATTTTAAAATAATCAGGATTTTTTTCGGTGCTAAAATTGGCATACTAGAACTGTTTGCCGCCCTACAATTTCAATAGCAATTTTTTCACCAGCCGGTAATTGATGAAGATAGAAAGGAGTAATAAAACAGTGGCAATAATTATTACCATCCAATGCAGGTAAGGCGATAAATCGCTGCGGCCATTGAGGGCGATTTGCTGAAATGCCCATTGGAAAATTGCTGCTAAAATAAGTGCTGTAGATACTATGCCGGTGTAAACGGGCACCCATCTTTTTGCAACCGTTTTGCTTAGCCAGCCCGGCGAATAACCCAGTGTGAGCAAGAGTTGCAGGTTGTCTTTGCTGCGGGCAATCATTAGTTGCAGGTAAAATGAAAACAGCAGCATAGCCAGTAAAATAATTAAAACGCCAAAACCAGACAGCCCACTTACGATGGCTTGCAGCAATTGTTTTACCCTGCCGAATTTAGTTTTGTCTTTATTGATATTGTAATTTTTTTGTTGCAGAAAATTCAACAGTTCCGTATTGTTGGCGTCTGTTGTTTTTATAAAAATCCTGGAGGGATTGATGTTGGTACTGCTGCCTAAATTTTTGTTGGCCCAGGTTAAAAAACTTTCAGGAACCAATACCGAATTGATGCGGTTGCTTAAGCCAACCACATTGGCTTTAAAAATGGTGGCCGTTCCGTTGGGTGCATAACACTCCAGTTGAATAAGTACCGAGGAAATACTTTTTTCAGAAAACTGCGGTAAATCTTTGCTGGGTGCAAACACCGTATTATACAATTCAAGATAATCGGCGGACATGATGATGGGCACAATTGCCTGCCCTTGTTTCCATGAAAAATTTTCGGGAATGGTATCCAAAAATCTATTATTGATCGACTCTAAAAACAAATCGGTTGTAAAAGGTACTACACTACTGCCGCTGGCCCTTACTAAAAATTTATTTGCGAGCAGGGGAGTAGCATCCTGGATGAATGATTTGGTTTTTATTTCTTCTATTTCAGCATCAGAAAAACTGTGGTCCTCGGCCATATTTTCGTTGCTGATGAGCTTGGTTACGGATATATAATCGTAACCATCTTTGCGTGGATTTTTATCTTTTAATAAAACGTTGATGTTGATATATAACTGAACAGATACCAGTAATAATATAACTCCAAGGCCTAGCCCAAAATAACCCAACCATCGGCTTGCCGTATTTTGCCTGGTGTTTAAAAATGGTTTTATATGCTGGTAAGATAGTTGCATGATTTTATAAATTCAGGATACTGCCGACTTTGAAATAATCAATCTTTTTTAAATCAGCCAGTATGATGGAAGCCTTGCGGGCAGTGGCTTCTTCCTGTATCAACTCCATAGCTTTTTCCCGGTTGGCTTCATCAAGATTGCTGAAAGGTTCATCTAATAATAAATATTGAAATGGTTGTTGCAGTGCCCTTATGATAGCGATGCGTTGCTGCTCGCCATAGCTGCAGGTGCCGCACAATTGCTGTAGCTTATTTTGTATGCCAAGCCTGCTTGCCATAGCTGTTATTTTATCAACAGGATGAAAAGGAGAGAGTAATCGTTTAATTGCAATATTCTCATAAACTGTTTGATCGGGAAATAGCCGCAGATCCTGAAAAACGATGCTGATAGTTTGTTGCCGCAGCGTGGCTTTTTTCTCTTTATCAAAGTCTTTTATCGACATGCCGTCGTATTTTATGTCGCCGGTAAAATCATTTCTAAGTCCATATAAAAAATGAATGAGCGAAGTTTTGCCGCTGCCACTTGGTGCAATAATATGTGTGTTGGCGCCTTCATCAAAAACAACCTGTTGGTTCCAAACCTGCGAATGGCTTACTTCTGCATCATTGAAAAAAACAGGTAAAATTTTTTGAAGTGATATCTGCATGTAAATGTTTAAATAAACCTGCCGGAGCAATCATCCGGCAGGTTATTTAGTGGATAATTTATTTCTTTTTTGCAGCAGACTTTGTTGTTGGTTCCACGGGGGCATCTGGTGCAACCTCATCTTCCAAAGCCACGGTACTTTGTTTTCTTTTTTCACGGTAAAGTTTTCCAAGTGTGTTGGAATACTGGTTTAGTTGAACCAGGCTATTAGTTGTTTTATCTACCAGGTTTATTTCGAAAGATTGTATAAGTGCACCATCTTTAAATTCGCCGCCTTTCCATAAAAAATTATCCCACAACTTAACAGATGCCTGGTACATTATTTTGCCGGCTGAGTCTTTTGCAGCCTCGCTTTCAAACGCCTTCATAATAGATTGCAGGTTAACATAACCGCCAAATGGCTGCCCATTTATCTGGCTGATAAAATCGAATGTATTTTTGCTGCCAGCAATGTATTTATCTGCAGTTTCTTTGGTATTGCTTAATACAAAATAATTGTTGTTGCTATTAAAGGCAAGTGGAACTTCAGCCTCATTAATAAATTTTTCGCCTAGTTTTTTTCCGGTGGCTATTAATTTATTAAACGACTCTTTATCTGCAATGGATGTTGCAAAAATAAAATTAAACGAAGGCTTTTGTGCCAATGGAGCTACAGCAACTGCATCATCCGTAATAATTTTTTCTGCAGTATCAGTTTTCATTTTAAAGTCGGATAATGCCATTACAATATCTCCTTTATTAGCTTTTATAAAATCATCCATTTTTAAGCCCAGCGATGTAAGTCCGACATTTACAAAACCATCCAGGTTAAAGGTTTTCAATAGTTCTTTAATCCCTTCTGGCTTAAAGTTTAAAGCCATTACGGCGGCAACATCCTTACCCGGTATGCGTTTTATCATTTCTTCATCAATTTTACCACCCTGGTATTTTTTAAATACAGCAGATAGTTCATCGCCGGAATAGCCGTGGCTGTTGATGCTTATTTTACCATTATCAAAATTGACTGTTGCGGTAGTTCTGCTATCGGTAAACCATTTTTCCAGGTTAACCATTGCCAGGGCTGAAGGCGTACCTGCACCTGAACTTAGTTCCTGTGTATTCATCCAGAAATGAATGTCTCCCTTCTCCTCCATCAGGCTCGAAAATTTTTCCTCTTTGCCCAATGAGTTGTTTTCCTGCAGTGCAAATACAGCTTTGCAAATAGCTAAAATATCTCTTGGTTTTGGGATGTCTGTATTGATAGAATCCTGGATCATCCTCTTGCTTAATTCATCCATTTTACCGAATTGAGGCGCATCGATCGTGTAAACAAAATTTTTGCTGTTCCATCCTACTGCCATGGGTGAATGGCTGATATATTGAATGCCATCACTTTCAGTTGCGTTTCCTTTTTCCGGTAAACTGTTGTTGAAGTTTTTAAATGCGGCTTCATCTTTTAGAGTTCCTTCAAAACCAATGTAGCCACCCATGCTGTCTTTTTGTATGAAAAAGAGCATATCTTTTTTTATATCAATGCCAGAGCTTTCAGGGTTATCTAACAGCTTTTTCATTGCTGCTGTTATAAAACTGTCTTCGTATAATTCCTTAAAAAGAGGATTGTCTTTTATGGCCGTCCATGGTAATTTTTCTGACAAGGAATTACCATTTATATGTACCACGATAGCAGCGGTATTGGGTATCATTCTTCCTTGGGTATTTGTTTTTTTGCAGGAGGCCAATATTACCAGGCTGGCAATGATGATGGTGAAACGGTTAGCGTATTGCATAAAAGGAATTATTATAAATGACAAAAAATATATTTGCTGAATTTTATTTGCTGTTAAAAAAATCATACAATCTTTCAAACACTACCACCTCCTGTAAACCTGTTGCCAGGTTTTTTACGAGGCAATATTTTTGTTCTATTTCTTTGCTGCCAATGATTACAGCATAGGCAATTTTCTTTCGCTCTGCATACTGAAACTGTTTATTAACTTTTGCAAACTCGTGGTACAACTCAGCCGAAATTCCGCTATGCCTTAATTGTTGCATCACCTCAAAGGCAAACCTGCTTTCCGTTTCACCCATATTAAAGAAAAGAGCAGTGGTGCCGGCCGCTACTTCTTCCGGGAAAAGATTTAGTTCCGTTAATACATCATAAATTCTGTCGACGCCAAAGCTAATGCCAACGCCAGGAATACCCGGCACATCAAACAAACCGGTAAGGTCATCATACCTTCCGCCACCACCGATGCTACCCATTTTTATAGTGGGGGGAGCTTTTGCTTCAAAGATAATTCCGGTATAATAATTTAATCCACGGGCTAAAGTAAGGTCGATAACAACGTTGTTAGATGCCGGTAAATTTTTTATAAGAAACTCCAGTTCTTCAATTCCTTTTTGCCCGTCTTCTGAGTCGTGGAAAAAATCTTTTAGAAAGTCCAGCTTCTTTTCATTGGTCATTTCTTCGGCCGGGCTATTGTTCATTGTAAGGTAACTTTCTATAATACTAAGCTGGTCTTCATTCAATTCTTTTTCTCTTAATTCTTCTTTTACCCTTTCAATGCCAATTTTATCCAGTTTGTCGATGGCCGTGGTTATAGCTGTTACTTTATCTTCTTCGGCACATACCTCAGCAAGGGCAGTTAATATTTTCCGGCTGTTTACCCTTAGTTCGTAGTCATTAATTTTTAACCGGGTAAAAACATCATGGTAAATGCAAGCCAACTCAAGTTCGTTAAATAACGATTTGCTGCCAACCACATCTGCATCGCATTGCGTAAACTCCCTGTAGCGCCCCTTTTGTGGGCTGTCTCCACGCCATACCGGTTGTACCTGGTAGCGCCTGTAAGGGAATATAAGCCGGCCGTGGTTCATGGCTACATATCTTGCAAAAGGAATGGTGAGATCATATTTTAATGCCCTTTCGGTAAGGTCGCTACTGCTTTTTCCCAGCAGTACTTTTTCAAATCCGGCTATTGATTTTTCTGTATTTTTTGGGTTGCTGATACCATTGTTTAAAATTTTAAACATCAGCTTATCACCTTCATCGCCATACTTACCTATTAATGTATCAAGGTTTTCCATGGCAGGCGTTTCAAGCGGTTCAAATGCGTATAATTCAAATACAGTTTTGATATGATTTAAAATGTATTGCCGTTTTCTTACTACTTCAGCGTTAAAGTCCCTTGTACCTTGTGGTATGGATGGTTTGGACATTTTTTATTAAATTAAAAGTTTAAATTTTTTATAGAGTTGGAATTAATTGTTGGGGTTGGCTATGGTTTTTAATCATTGCTTCACAAGCTTTTTCTATTAACTCATATACCTGGTGATAGTCCGCTTCTGGTCCGTACCATGGATCTGTGATATCCAAATTGGCACCGGGCTTTAATTCGTTCATCAACAAATCTACTTTTGATCTGTCAAATTTTTCCTTACTTATTAGTTTCATCTCTGCAATAACATTATTCGCCATCGCATAAATGATATCAAACCTGTCAAAATCATCCGGTGTAAATAGTCTGCTTCGTTGGCTGCTAACATCAATACCATTTTCTAGTGAAACTTTTTGAGACAGCCGATGAGGTGCTTCACCAACATGATAACCATTGGTTCCGGCACTATCAACCTGCCAGGTAAGACCAGCTTTAGTTATTTTGTGTTTTAAAATACCCTCTGCTATTGGGCTTCTGCAAATGTTCCCCAGACACAGCATCAGAATTTTCATGAAGCAAATATAGTTTAGCTAATGCAGATGTTATGAGCCAACTGTAAATTGTTGTTACCGCCTGACATTTTTTATGGAATATGTAAGTATTGGTATCTCAATGGTAACGGCGCCGGTTTTGAATTTTTTTTCACCATCAAAACCTTTTACAATGAATATTGATCTCATCCTAAAAAGTGACGCATTGGATTTGTTATTTGAAAACAGAAACAAAGCCTATGGCGCATATGCCTTGCGAAAATTTTATCCCGATAGGATGAAAATTTCTCTTGCAATTATGTTTATTTCTGCTGCACTACTTTCTGCAATTACATTTTTACCGGATTCCGGCACCACAACACCAGTGTATACAGTTATCCAGGATATTGTTACCCGGGATATTCAGGAAGATAAAAAAATACCGGAGCCGAAGCAGGTGTCACATAACATTAACAAGTCTTCCCAGTCAAAGCTTATATCAACAATTGTAATAGTTCCGAAAGCAGATACAACAGATGTGCTAAATAACATTAGTGACATCCGGATTGGAAGTACAACCAGCATCGGTACAGAAATTGGCCCGGCTGATGACATAGTAGGTTCAGGAGCTGTAAGTAGCCTGCCGAAAGTGCCGGTAGAACCCTCTGCTCCATTTGACCAGCCTTATAATAACCCGGATATACAGGCTTCATTTCCAGGGGGAGAAAAGGCTTTGATCCGTTTTTTAGAAAGGAATTTACAAACACCGGTTACTCTTGAAAGCAATGAAACTGTGCAGGTGAAAGTGAAATTTGTTGTTGATTTTGACGGTGATTTGCAAAGTTTTTATATTGAACAAGATGGAGGTATCGAATTCAATAAAGAAGTGGTAAGAGTATTGAAAAAAATGCCCCGGTGGAACCCCGGAAAAAAGGGAGGACAAAATGTACCAGTATATTACACTATACCGGTAAAGTTTACCTCAGTTGACTGATTTTGTAATAATTGCTGTATTTTAC
>JANPNY010000806.1:0-3334 GCA_031427745.1 Chitinophagaceae bacterium
AGACGGTGTGCTGCGGGGTAAAATGATGAGCTTCGAAAAATTTTCTTCCATTATAGAAAAAGGTTTTGGGTTTTGCAATGTGGTATTTGGCTGGGATGCAGCGGATGTGGCGTACGATAATGCACAATATACAGGCTGGCACAGCGGCTATCCAGATGTAACTGCAGTGGTTGATATCAATACATTCAGGCAAATTCCCTGGGAAAATGATACGCCTTTTTTCCTGGTCGATTTTAAAGATGAAAAAGGAAAAGATCTGCCAATTTGCCCCCGGAGCTTGTTAAAAAATATTATCCAACAGGCTGCAGATGCCGGTTACACGCCCTTTTTTTCGCAGGAGTTTGAATGGTTTAACCTCATTGATAATTCCGATGAATTGTATGCCACTAAATTCAGCACTGCCAGGCCATTAACACATGGAATGTTTGGGTACTCCATGCTAAGATCTGCAGAAAAAGCTGACTACTTTAATGACTTGTTTGACCTGCTAAAAAAATTCGGCGTGCCGCTCGAAGGGTTACATACAGAAACTGGTCCGGGTGTATATGAAGCAGCCATCACCTATTCGGAAATACTGGAAGCAGCCGACAGGGCAGTATTATTTAAAACCGGTGTAAAACAAATTGCCAAACAACATGGCATCATTGCCAGCTTCATGGCAAAGTTTAGCGAAAACCTTCCCGGTTGCAGCGGGCATATTCACCAGAGTTTGTGGGATACAGCAAAACAGCAAAACCTTTTTTTCGATAAAAAAAATAAACAAGGCACCAGTGCATTAATGGAAAGTTATATGGCAGGGCAATTGCATTGCCTGCCCTTTATACTGCCCATGCTGGCACCTACTGTTAACAGCTATAAACGTTTGGTAGAAGGTGCCTGGGCACCAACCACACTCACCTGGGGAGTCGACAACCGAACAACTGCATTGCGCTTGTTGCCCGGAAGTGCCACTGCCACAAGGTTGGAGACAAGGGTGGTTGGCAGCGACAGCAACCCTTACCTCGCCATGGCAGCCTGCCTTGCAAGTGGGTTGTATGGGATAAAAAATAAATTGAAATTGAAAACCCCTGCCACCATCGGCAGTGGATATGCCAATAAAAAAAATGGCGTGCTGCATAAAAATTTATGGGAAGCCACACAGGCCATGAAGTCCTCTTCGGTAGCAAAAGAATTATTTGGCGAAGCATTTGTCAATCATTTTACAGCAACAAGAGAATGGGAATGGAACCAGTTTATGAAAGTAGTGACTGATTGGGAATTGAAAAGATACCTCGAAATCATTTAAAAATTAATCTTACAAGAAAAAAATCAAACCAGTAGCTCAACAAAAAATTATGACAGACTTCAATATCATCAGGCAATATAATTTTCCAACCGTTATCCGATTTGGCGCCGGTTCAGTGAAAGAATTACCAGAGCATTTAGCAGCAAACGGGTTAAGCAAACCATTACTGGTAACCGACCCGATGGTGAGTACGCTGGACTTTTTCACGACCATCAAAAACAGTCTCACAGCAAAATCAATTTCGGTTGAAGTGTTCTCCGACATTCATAAAAATCCGGTTAAGAGTGATGTGCTGAAAGGCGGCGAAGTTTACAAAGAAACCAACAGAGATTGCATCATTGGTATTGGTGGTGGTGCGGCGATGGATGTGGCAAGGGCCATCGTCTTAAGAATCAATCATCACCGGGATTTATTTGATTATGATGATTTAATTGGCGGCGATCAATATGTTACCGAAGCTGTGCCTTATTTTATTACTATCCCAACCACCAGTGGCACGGGCAGCGACGTAGGCAGAAGCGCCATCATTTCTGAAGATGATACGCATCGGAAACGAATTTTATTCTCCCCTAAATTATTGGCAAAAATTGTTTTTGCAGATCCGTTACTAACCATGGAACTGCCCGCTTTTGTAACCGCAGCCACCGGTATGGATGCATTAACCCATAACATGGAAGCCTATATTGCCAAAGGGTTTCATCCAATGGCAGAAGGCATTGCGCTGGAAGGCATCCGATTAATTAACCAATCAATAGTATCAGCCGTAAACAATCCAACTTTGGAAAGCAGGAGCAAGATGATGATTGCATCGCTGATGGGTGCGGTGGCTTTTCAAAAAGGATTGGGTGTGGTACATTCACTCGCCCATCCGCTCTCCTCTTTGCTGGATACACACCACGGCCTTGCCAATGCAGTAAACCTGCCGTACGGCATGCGTTTTAATGCACCCGGTTTGGAAGTTCCATTCGGCAGGATAGCAAACGCTCTGACACTTGAAAATGAAAACGGCGAAGCGGTAGTCAATCATTTATTTAAATTAAATAATCAAATCGGCTTGCCCACAAGGCTCAGTGAAATTGGCGTAACCGCAGCGCATATCGAAACCTTGGCCGATCTTGCATTGGCAGATTTTTGCCATCCAAGTAACCCGAAACCTGTAACAAGAAATGATTTTAAACACTTGTATTTAGAAGCACTGTAAACATGCAAACCAATATAAAAATAGGATTAACCTACACCGGATCCGATGAAAAACATGGATACTATGTAAACTGGCTAAAAGGAAATGATGACATCGAAATCATCCGGCTTTCGGCAGAAGACGACAACCTGCATTTGGTGAAGGAAGTGGATGCCATTGTATTGTCAGGAGGTGTGGATGCTCATCCACAAAGCTATGGCAGTAACAATACCAGCTACCCCAATGCACCGGCTGCGTTTCATGAGGAAAGAGATGAATTTGAAACGGCTACTTTTTTGTTGACGCAGCAATTACATATTCCTGTGCTCGGTGTTTGCCGGGGTATGCAATTAATTAATTGTGTTTTGGGCGGCGATTTAATCCAGGATATTGGTGATGAAGCCAACGACAATCATCGCAACGAGGGAGAAGATAAAAAGCATCCTGTTACCATTTTCCCCGGCACTCTATTAGGCCAAATAACAGGACTGCAAGTGGATGATGCCAATAGCGCCCATCACCAATGTGTCAATCATCTTGGTACAGGACTTATGGCAAATGCACAGTCAGAAGATGGTATTACCGAAGGAATTGAATGGGCTGATAAGAGCGAAAAGCCTTTCCTGCTGGGCATTCAATGGCATCCCGAACGGATGTTTACAATAAATTTACAAACCTCTACCCTTTCAAAAAATATCAGGGAATATTTTATCACAGCAATACAAAAAAGCAAAGCAGCAAAAATATATGGACATCATTAATCCTGCAACCGAATCAATAATAACTACTGTAGCGGAAGATACCGCAGCAAGTATCCAACAAAAATTTGAATCGCTGAAAAGCGGTCAGCAGCTATGGTCAGCCGTTAG
>JANPNY010000807.1:0-6844 GCA_031427745.1 Chitinophagaceae bacterium
GGCTGGTTGGCACTTTCCGGAACAATGGTTTCTAATACTTCCCTTGTTTCATCGCCCAGCGTGTAAGGTAATTTAGGAACCACATCTTCGCAGTTTTGCGGCATGAAACTCAGTAATTTTTTTACCTGTTCAATACAATCCATATCGTTGGGCGCCGTTAAATGTGTTACGCCCGATTTGGTGGAATGGGTAGATGCGCCCCCCAATTCCTCGGAGGTTACTTCTTCGTTGGTTACCGTTTTTACTACATTGGGACCGGTAACAAACATATAACTCGTGTTCTCTACCATGATGGTAAAATCCGTCATTGCAGGTGAGTAGACAGCTCCACCGGCACATGGCCCCATGATGGCAGATATTTGTGGTATCACACCAGATGCCTGCACGTTTCTGTAAAATATATCAGCATAACCACCCAAACTCCGCACACCTTCCTGTATTCTTGCACCGCCGGAATCATTCAAGCCAATCATGGGCGCTCCAACCTTCATGGCAAGATCCATAATGGCACAAATTTTTTCTGCATGGGTTTCCGATAAGGCGCCACCGAAAACCGTAAAGTCCTGTGCAAATACATACACCAGTTTTCCGTTAACGGTACCGTAACCGGTTATTACACCATCGCCGTAATATTGCTGGTCTTCCATTCCAAAATCTTTTGTACGGTGAATTACCAGTCCGCCAATTTCCTCAAATGATCCTTCATCCATCAACAGGCTAATGCGTTCACTTGCAGTTAGTTTTCCTTTATGGTGTTGTATTTCTATTCGTTTTGCGCCGCCACCCATTTTACCTTCTTCAATCTTCTCTCTTAGTATCTCAACTTTAGATTTCATTGTAAAGCATTTATTTATTTTTAATAGGAATCTATTTAGCGAGCCTGCGTTTCCAACTGGTAGATTTATTGTCGACTGGTTTTACAATCCTTTTTTTTAGAAACCAGTACTTTAATGCAACAGCAGCAGCAATCTCTGCATTGGCCTGTTGCTTTGCTTTTAATTTTTCGGGCGTGTAATAGTTTTTTACAAAATGCGTATCAAAATGCCCGGAGAAAAAAGCTTCGTGTTCAAAAACAAAAGTGCCAAAGGGCAACGTTGTAGCCACTCCTTCAATTTTAAAATCTTTGATGGCCTGTATCATCATTTGTATGGCTTCTGTTCTTGTTTTTCCATGCACCACCAGCTTTGCTATCAATGGATCGTAATAAATAGGTATTGTCATTCCCTCTTCGTAGCCATCATCTACCCTTATGCCTTCGCCTGTTGGTTTTACATATTTGGTAAGGGTGCCAATAGACGGTAAAAAGTTGTTCAGCGGATCTTCTGCATACACTCTTAACTCAATAGCATGACCATTTAAAACAATGTCATCTTGTGTAAAGCTCAGCTTTTCGCCACGGGCTATTTTTATCTGTTCTTCTACAAGGTCTAAGCCGGTAATCATTTCAGATACCGGATGCTCTACCTGCAGTCGGGTATTCATTTCCAGGAAATAAAAATTCATTGTATCATCCATCAAAAACTCAACTGTTCCGGTACTAACGTAGCCGCATGCTTTTGCAACCATCACTGCAGCATCTCCAATCTGTTTTCTCAATTCCGGGGTAATGATGGCCGATGGTGTTTCTTCCACTACTTTCTGGTGCCGTCGTTGTATGCTGCACTCTCGCTCAAAACCATGAATGACGTTGCCGAATTTATCCGCCACCACCTGTACTTCGATATGGCGTGGTGAGCTTACGTATTTCTCCAGGAACACAGCACCATCGCCAAAGGCAGACTTTGCTTCGCTGATGGCCCTTGCCATTTGCTCCTCAAAGTCGGCTTCTTTTTCTACTATGCGCATGCCTTTTCCACCACCGCCGGCTGAGGCCTTTATCAAAATAGGATAACCAATTTCGGTAGCAACATTTTTTGCATAAGGTATATCCTCAATTGCTGTATCAATACCTGGAACCATGGGTATATTGTATTTTTTTACACATTCCTTTGCTGCCAGCTTCGATTCCATTACTCTCATGGCCTCCGGACCGGGGCCAATAAAAGTAATACCGGCATCTTCTACCTTTTGGGCAAAATCTGCATTCTCACTTAAAAAACCATAGCCGGGGTGAATGCCATCTACACCCAGCTCTTTGCAAAATGCAATTATTTTATCGCCGTTTAGATAAGATTGGCTTGAAGCGGGCGCACCCAGGCAAACTGCTTCATCTGCAAACAGTACATGCGGCGAATGGCGGTCGGCATCGGAATAAACAGCAACGGATTGAATGCCCATTTTGCGAATGGTCCGCATGATTCTTAATGCAATTTCTCCCCTATTGGCAACTAATATTTTCTTCATTGGTTGATGGTAATTTTTTAATAAAAAAGTTTCATGTCCATTGTTGCACTGTTATTCCAGTTCAATCAGTACCTGGCCTTTTTCTACCGCCTGGCCTTTAGTAACAATTACCTTTTTAATGGTGGCATTGGTATGTATTAATATGCTGTTCTCCATTTTCATAGCTTCCAGAATCAGCATTTTATCACCTTCATTTACTTCCTGGCCATCGCTCACAGCAATCTCCAGCACCAGCCCTGGCATTGGCGCTTTTATTTCCTTAATTTGTTTGGCAGATGCAATACCAAAACCCATCGTCTCCAGCATCTGGTCCAGCTCATCTTTAATTTCAATGACAAAAGTTTCGCCATCTACTTCAATGCTTACTTTTTTACCACTTACATCTGTCTCTACCAGTTGGGCATTTACCGATTGGTAATTTTTAATTAAATGAAATTGGGTGGGAGATTTTTGGATGAGATCAATAGCATTCATTTCATCGGCTGTAAACGTAAAAACAAAATCATTTGCCTTTACTTTATAGGTAGAATTATTGGCAGGCATATTATATGATATTTGCTATGTAAGTTACTTGAATACAAAATTGTAATAAAACTTTTTTACGTTTATATTATATTCTTTTTACAGGCAGCAATCAGCTTTAATGCTAACCAGTAAATTACCACCGACACAAAACAATTTTTAATTTTTTCCATTATGTACGCAGCTTTTTTATGCTGTGAAATTTGATAATTGATGAAAGTATAGCCTCGGCAACAGTTACACCGGAAACGATATTTTGCAAAAAATTGCATGGCAATATTAATGCTCGTAAAAACAATTGAGACTGGCAAATTCGTCATAGCTATTGAATATAATTTATCTGGATAGAATTAATTAATTTTATCATGAATTGTGTAACAGAATATAAAAGCGACGCTGTTATAGCTACATTTTTTTTACCAATGATGTTACAATATTTAATACCGATATTGGAAAATATAAACCTATGATGCGTAAAAATTTATTAGCGATACTGTTGTTGCTTTCTTCGGCTGCAACACAGGCACAGGACAGCAGTTTCAAGGCCAAGCATGCTGCAATCTTGTTCCCTTATCCTATGTATGCAGAAAAATGGCGCTCCTCTATTGGCTTCACTTTATTTGCCACGCCGGAAGACATAACTGAAGAAGTGAGAATTACAGTGCCATGCGGCGATTACCATGTAATGCGGCGTATTAATGACCATCTTAATATTGAGGGAAGACTGATGTTTCAGGTGCTGCAGAATCACTTGTCTGCCGGAATTCGCTGGGGAATGCCATTGGGAAGAAATGTTTATTTCAACATAGGGAATGATATAGGCTTTTGGTTCGGCTATTTAAAAGTTGGTGGATTTGATAGCAAAGCATCGGGCTGGCTTAATTATCCAAACATGAGTGTAGGCTACAAAACAAACAATAATCTGCTAATAACATTTAAGGCACAGGCTTCTGTTAATTTATCTTACAAATCTGTAAATGGTGAAAGTAAATTCTCGTCTAACGAAAGTTATTACAATGGAGAAACATTTACCCTTGCGATTGAACAGCCGTTTTACAACAAGAAGCATTTAACACTAGCCATTTCTGCCATTAACAATTATTTTTACTGGCAAACATGGGCCTTGTTTTATAAAACTGACCGCAAGATTTTTTACCCGCAAATTACGGTTGGATTTATTTTGTAAAGAGAAAAGATACTCCATGAATAAAAAATTATACTTATGAAAAAATGGCTTTGTATTGTGCTCTTATGCCTGGCAGTGGCTGGTTGTAAAAATGAATACAAAGTTAATATGCCTGATGTTTCTGGCTGGAATTTATTTAACTCCCCTGCTGCTTTGCCATTGACCTTTGCGTCACGTAGTGCAATGGAAGCTGTTTACACTTTATCCAACGGCAGCGATGTTTTTGGTGAGCTTTCTGCAATTAAATGGAGCTACACAATAAAAAATTCAGATACGGTATTTCATGTTTCAGGTTTTTTTGGTAAAGACATTGCTTATTTTATTGGGCAAGGCAAACGATTAAACGGTTCCATATTAATAAACGGTTACTGGCGCAAAATGGTAAATACCAAAACAGGGCTAATCAGGTTAACCATCACTCCAGAAAATGGTGCCAGTATTTTGCTGGGTCCTAATCCTATTGTAACAACGGGCAGCGTTACCATGGAGGGTTTGTATGGTAACGAAACTCAGGAACCGATACTTCCTATAACTTTTAAATACACCCGTAAATTAAATAACAGCCCGGCTCCATTCCAAATACTAGCACATCGTTCCGGTGGCCGTACTTCAGATCTGTTGCCTGTATCAGAAAATTCGGTAGAGATGATTTTAAAAACGCCGGAGTTTGGATCTACCGGTATTGAAATTGATATAAGACTGAGCAAAGACGGTGTTCCTATTTTGTACCATGATAACACAATTAACTTGCGTACAACACAAAAAAGCGGCTTGATAGGCCCGGTTGAAAATTATACGTACGAGCAATTATCCACCTTTGTAAGGTTGATACATGGTGAAAAAATTCCAACACTAAAAAATGCATTAGAAACGGTGGTTTACAAAACCGGTTTAACCTTTGTATGGCTGGATACTAAATATATCGGATCACTTGCCATTGTTCGTGCTATACAAAAAGAATATTTACAAAAGGCGGCGGCGGCAGGTAGAACCCTGCAAATTGTTATAGGACTTCCTGGCGATATACAGCTACAACAATTTTTAAAATTACCTGATTACACTTCAGCCCCTGCACTATGTGAACTTAGCCTGGATGATTTAGAAAAATCTCAAGCCAAAATATGGGCGCCCCGTTTTACACAAGGCACTCAAAATGACAATGTAGCCCTGGTTCACCAGCAAGGAAAGCAAGTATTTGTATGGACATTGGATGTGCCGGAATTTATTACCAATTTTATCGAAGAAGGACATTTTGACGGCATATTAACCAACTTCCCCTCATGCGTAGCTTATAACTATTATGTACATTAACAAAACTATATTTTCCATTCATATCGCTATTTTAATTTTAGCCTGCAACAACTTGTCGGCTCAGATTTCTGATAAACCCAGTCCGCCGGGAATTGCAAGAAAACACTCACTTGTACTATACATTGGCGGAGGATATTCCAGCTATATTTCACCTCTCAATTTTAAGGGAACTGGTGTGGAGACAGATATTGTAAGAACCGGACCTGCAGCAACTATACGGGTACTTTGGCAACCACAATACCGCCTCCGGGTGGGGATTGAATCTGGCTTTTGCAACTTGTATTCCTATAGACTAGTGAACGGAAATAAAAAGGGAAAAGTGAGCATAAGCGCAATCCCCGTTATGGTTGTATGGTCCATGAGTATTGTAAAAAGATTGGACATTTTTGCAGGCCTGGGTATCTACCTGTTGACCAGTAAATTGGATTATGCCGGAAAGGTAAGTTCTAAATTAAATAGCTTAGGCACAAGTGTTGCCCTATCATACAAAATTCCATTATCCAGAGCAACCGCCATTGCAGCACATGCTAAATGGATGAATGCTTTTCAAACAAAAGATGCTTTGGTAAGTGCAGAGGTAGGTGTAGTATGGAATTTTTTTCGATGGGATGGTAGAAAGGGAAAGTAATAGGTTTGCAACGTATGGGTAAGGAATAATCGTAACTTACTTCAGGAGATTGCTAGTTAAACTTAATAAAATCACAGTTTACAAACATACTTTACAACTAATTCACCAAATATCATAATTGCAAATAATACCGTTAAAACTTATAACCAAATGAAAAAACGCCTATCCTTTTTCAGTGTGCTTTTTTTTACAGCACATATTACCAATGCCCAAACAAATGTAGATAAGGGAGCGTCCGCATCTAACAAAAATATCATTTTTGTTAGTGATACACAGAAACCCATGATGGTAGAGAAACTCGTTTTGAAGCCTAATCATAATTCGAGGGCCACCTCACTTGAATTCAACGAAATCTTACAAGTAAAACCCGGTTACTTATATATGCTGGGCGATGTAGTTGCGTTGGGCGCCAGCAATCGTCAATGGAAAAAGGTAGATAAGTTTTTGGATGTCTTTCGCAAACAGGGCAGCACTGCTTGTGCAGTGTTGGGCAATCATGAAGTGATGTTTAACAGGGCGAAGGGTGAAGCAAATTTTAATAAACGGTTCCCGATGAACGTTAATACCGGGTATGTTTCAGTAGCAGATTCTGTTGCGGTTGTATTGTTGAATTCCAATTTTAATGCGTTATCTAACGAGGAAAAAGAGAAGCAACAAATATGGTACGATGCAACGTTGAAAAGCCTCGATTTGACTGATTCTATAAAAGCCATAATTGTTGCCTGTCATCATTCTCCTTATTCAAACAGCAAAATAGTTAAGTGCTCACAGAATGTTCAAAATAGCTTTGTACCGGGGTATATCCAATCCAAAAAAGCCCGGTTGTTTATTTCGGGTCATGCCCATGCTTTTGA
>JANPNY010000808.1:0-2575 GCA_031427745.1 Chitinophagaceae bacterium
ACATCTGCGGTGAAGAAACAGCTTTGATAGAAAGCCTTGAAGGCAAAAGAGGTAATCCCCGTATCAAGCCACCTTTCCCGGCTATTAAAGGATTGTACGATTGCCCCACCGTTGTTAATAACGTAGAAACTATTGCAGCCAGTGTTCCTATCATAAATGAAGGTGGTGAAGCGTATTCAAAAATTGGTGTAGGAAGAAGCACAGGTACAAAATTAATTTCAGCCTGTGGCAATATTAATAAGCCAGGCATTTACGAAATTGATATGACCATCTCCGTAGAAGAATTTATTTACAGCGATGAATATTGCGGCGGTATTCCTAATGGAAAAAGATTGAAAGCCTGTATACCGGGTGGATCATCTGTGCCTATTTTACCAGCCAATTTATTGTTGACCACCGCCAAAGGCGAGAAGCGGTTAATGAATTACGAAAGCCTGAGTGATGGCGGTTTTGCCACAGGTAGCATGATGGGTAGTGGTGGATTTATTGTGTACGACGAAGACCAGTGTATTGTAAAAAATACGATGACGCTTGCAAGGTTTTATCACCATGAAAGTTGCGGCCAATGCAGTCCTTGCAGGGAAGGTACGGGCTGGATGGAAAGAATTCTGAAAAAGATAGATAGTGGCAAAGGCGAAATGAAAGACATTGATTTGTTGTGGGATATTCAACGCAAAATAGAAGGTAACACCATTTGTCCCTTGGGAGATGCGGCAGCATGGCCGGTAGCAGCTGCCATCAGGCATTTTCGGGACGAATTTGAATGGCATATTTTAAACCCGGAAGAATGTTTACAAAGGAATTATGGGTTAGCACATTATGCCGATGAAATTCATGTTCCGGTAACAGCTTAAGTCCCTATCCCATAAAGGGTATTACAAAGTTTATATAATTTGAAAAGTAAGAATGAATTTTATAGATAACATAGAAATAAAAAATTTTAAATCTATCCGCCATCAAAAAATTGAAGGGTGTAGAAAGATTAATGTTTTTATTGGTTATCCAAATGTGGGGAAGAGTAATATTTTGGAGGCGTTGAGTTTGTTGTCCTATTCTACTAACATTGGATTTGCGCCTTTGCGAAATCTTTGTAGATATGAAAAATTAATAGAATTATTTTATGATGGCGATAAAAAAAAGGATATAGAAATAGTAACAGGTGAAAATACATTTTCATTAAGATTTCTAAATCAAAACGAATTAGATTATCTCTGGAGTTTTCAATCGAAAAATTCAAGAACAGATAATTCTAAAGTATCGGATGATCAAATGAGGAATCTTAGAATTGATACTAATGGAGCTATTCAATTATTAAGTCCACAGAATGTCAACAAATTAGGTTATTGTGTAAAAAAGTATTTCTTCAAATTAGGAGATTTCAATGTAAAGGAAAATCCTGTTGTTTTAAATATGCCGTTTGGAGATAATCTTTTTGAAGTAATTAGATATAATTCAAAACTACAAGATGAGGTTGGGGATTTATTGGCAGACTATAATTTGACTTTACACTACGCCGCTGACGAAAATTTAAAAGTTCTCAAACGGCTTAGCAAATATTTTAGTTTCGAAATCCCGTTCATTCAGATAGCTGATACAATCCAAAGATTACTATTTCATAAGGCAGCTATTGAAACCAATGAAAATTCTGTCTTAATCTTTGAAGAACCCGAGGCTCATATGTTCCCCCCCTACATCAAAAAATTAACAACAGATATTTTATTTGATAAAACAAACCAGTTCTTTATCGCAACACACAGTCCTTATGTTTTGGATGAATTGATTTTAGATGCAGGGGATGATTTGTCTGTTTACCTAGTTGATTATAAAGAAGGGGAAACAATCGTTCACCATTTAAGCCATGATGATTTAAATGAAATACGACAATACGGGGTTGATTTGTTCTTTAACATAGAAAGTTATCTAAAGCATGGACAAGTCAATAATTCCTGAATGCTTTGCTGATACTTTACTGATTGAAACATTGGTGCCAACAAAACACGGATACAATCACCAGCATAATTGCTTTAAGGTGGAAGCAACAATGAAAGCAATAAATGGTTTTGCGGTTGGTATTATTGACAGGGATAAAAAGCAGATAAAGTATTTAAATAAATTTGAAATAATTGATGAAGTTGCAGGGAATTTAATTTTATGGCGGCATTGGGATAAGCAAATTCATCATTGGATCATTCAGATATGCCCCGCATTGGAAAAGTTATTATTAAAGATTTGCGAAACTGAGCATATTGATACAGGTAATTTTGGCGATGATGCTTTGGAAGGTATTAAATACTTTACCAAGTCAACATCAAGATTAAACAACCCAACATTGCAAGATTTGTTTAATGAAATTAACAGGAAAAACGAAAATGTAATTGTAAGAAAATTGGTAGGCTGGGTAAAAATCTTGAAAGAGAAAAATTATCAAGTTGATATAAACGAATTAAAAAATGTCTGAAGAAACAAAACCAGCACCCCCATCAACTTTTAAAGTTACTATCGACAATATCACTATCGATGTTGCCCCCGGTACTACCGTACTAAATGCTGCAAGGCAAATAGGTGGCGATGTAAC
>JANPNY010000809.1:0-3309 GCA_031427745.1 Chitinophagaceae bacterium
ATTAAATACTTTATTGACAGATTTAAACGAAATAATTGTTAAGAGAGACCTTAAATTAATCTATTTTCTAAATCAAGAAATATACCCAACATTTTTAGAACCCAAATTTGACGAGGTTTATATTATTCAATGTTTGACTTATTAATTCATTTATTCTTCTCATTTCATTCATTGTATTTTCAATCGAATTCGAATTGAATAAATTCATAATTCCTAGGCCTAATTGTGAAATGAAATATAAATGATTGAAAACAAAAGAGTAGTTGGTAATATTTATTTTAAGTGTTAGTAAATACGAAGATTAGTAACAAAACTGGCACAGGGCAGGAGTTCTGCGCCTGAATGAACAAATAGTTGGTAAGTTTACCAATCACTAGAACAAAAAATTAATACTCTTAAACAAAATACAGCATCACAACAAAAAATACAAACCATGAAAAAAGCAGCAGCCATTTTTAAAATAATTTTTATTGGGTTACTCGTATTGGTAGCAGTTATATTTATTGCATTTGGTTACAAAGACAGAACGGTAAAGGAACTGTCGGCAAAATATGCTGCGCCACCATCGGCCTTTATAGAGGTGGATGGCATGCAGGTACATTACCGGGATGAAGGCAATCGGGCAGATAGTGTACCACTGGTATTAATCCATGGCACCGGATCGAGCCTGCATACTTTTGATGCATGGGCAGCCGGGTTAAAAAAAGAAAAACGGGTTGTAAGAATGGATATCCCCGCCTTTGGGTTAACGGGCTCTTTTCCAAACAGGCAGTACAGCATTCAACACTATGTTACTTTTATCAATCATTTTTTATTCGCATTGGGTATACAAAAATGTATTATTGGCGGCAACTCATTGGGCGGAGAGATTGCCTGGAACTATACTGTTCAGTTTCCGGGGATGGTTAAAAAGTTACTCCTAATAGATGCCGCCGGTTATCCTTTAGAATCAAAAAGTGTACCCATTGGGTTTAAGATAGCCCGTATGTCGGTAATAAATAGACTCCTCACTTTTATCACCCCCAGATTGATGGTAAAAATGAGTGTAGAAAATGTATATGCTGATAAATCAAAAGTAACGGATGCACTGGTTGACAGGTATTTTGATTTAACATTGAGAGAAGGCAACCGGCAGGCCATTATTGACCGGTTAAATTTACCGCCGGATACAAGTGCTGTTCCATTGATCAGGAATATTCAACAACCGGTACTCATTATGTGGGGCAACCAGGACTTACTTATTCCGGTAAAATATGCCTACCGTTTTCACAACGATTTACGGGATGATACATTGATAATTTTAAATAATACGGGCCATGTTCCTATGGAAGAAAATCCACAGGAAAGTTTGGCAGCACTGCTGGCGTTTTTAAAGAAATAATACTTCCACGCTCAGTTTACTCCGTTGGCGCAAGTGTTATTGCGGCTGTGGTTAACACTCTATTAAAGCAGTTAGGTTTCTTTATCAGCTACAGGACGCTCTCGTTTTATTTAACGACTGACAGTTTAAAATGCGAAACGCAGTTAAAAATAAATTAGTTTAGCAAAACAAGTCTCAGGCAAGTGTAATTTGAAAAATGAACATTAACTATCCCCTTTTATTAGATGGTGGTCTTTCCAACGAATTGGAGAGACAAGGCTGTGATCTGAATCAAAAATTATGGAGTGCAAAATTGCTGGAATCTAACCCGGAAGCGATCGTTCTTGCTCACTTAGCATATCTTGAAGCAGGCGCACAGTGCATCATCACTTCCAGTTACCAGGCCACGCTGCCGGGGTTTATGGCGATCGGTTATGATCAGCCTGCGGCTAGTGCTCTTATCCTGAAATCAGTGCAGGTGGCAGCGGAAGCATGCAGGCGTTTCGGGCTGTTGCATCCCAATCAGTCTAAACCATTGATCGCTGCCAGCATTGGTCCTTACGGGGCCTATTTAGCAAATGGTTCGGAATACCGTGGTGATTATGGAATCTCCGATCAGGAGTTAACGGACTTCCATGAACCGAGAATCAATTTGCTGGATAGTTCAATGGCAGATATACTCGCCTGTGAAACCATTCCGAGTTTTCAGGAGGCTACCGTGCTATCAAACATTTTAAAAAACAAAAACAAATCTGCCTGGATATCTTTTTCCTGCAAAGATGGTAAACACATCTGTGATGGCACGCCTATTGAAAAATGCGCAACTTTATTTGCCCACCATCCTGGCGTAATTGCTATAGGCGTAAACTGTACTTCTCCGGAACACATTTCAGCATTGATACAATCCATCAAAACAACATCAGGAGAGAAAAAAATAGTTGTGTATCCCAATTCAGGAGCCGTGTACCATGCTGAAAGCAAAACATGGACGGGTCTTTCGGATTCCTCCTCTTGTGAATTAATGGTAAAAGAATGGATCGGTTTGGGTGCTGATATAATTGGAGGTTGTTGCGGAATTGGCCCTGGGCAAATTAAAGCAATGGGTAAAATTATTTATGAATAGCTCCACTGGCTAATGCATGCGTTTCCCCGTGATTGGTTTCGCCAGCGACCACTGCATAAACTCCCTTACATGGTATTTATAACAAGCCAAGTCGTTTAAAACCACACAGCAATCAATTAAAAATTACCGCCTACACACCCAAACCGACCAGTTACTCATTGGTGGGGTGAATTTTCCTTTTTATCCGCTGCAAACTATTATTTATTAATGTTTTACACTTACATTTAGCAACACAACTGCCATGCTGTGCAGGCCTGCATTAGTTAAGGGCCTACCCAAACCGCAGTTATTTGTATGAACGCAATTTATAAATAGCTAAAACACTTGCACTATTTATATAAAAACGTTGGATTATAAGGAATTAAAAAAATTATTTATTTAGAAATTATCATGTCTTTTAATGACCAGAGAATAGCAAGCACATCTTTTTTAGATACATCATCAATTTTATGTTTATCCAACACCTTCAAAATGACATCAACAACATACATGTATTCAGTCGGGTTAATATTCATTCCTTTATGGGTGGCAGGCATGTTTCTGCCAGCGTAGATTGTCGACCCACCACTTCCGGCGCTAAAAAAATCAATGGTATGCTGTCTGATTATTGCTAATTTTTCTGGCTGCGCTTTGAAAGGCAGAAACCTTGCACTGATTGCAGGATTGTTCATGTGTGCCGCGATAACATCATCAACTATAGCAGTGATGCCTCCGGTTCCGCCAAGCCGTTCAAAAAGAGTTTTAGTTACCGTGCCAGAGTTGATAGCGATATCACCAGTTACCGGTGGTTTCTTATTAGAAGTCTGAGCATTTAAGCTTTGCGTAA
>JANPNY010000810.1:0-3649 GCA_031427745.1 Chitinophagaceae bacterium
GTTTTCCTGAAACAAACTTCATATTTAGCAATACGGTTACAGTCTCGCGAGAGCCACTTCCTTTTATTGAATTAGCATAATTTCTAGCCTGCAATAAGCCCGAATTAATAAATTTATTATTGTCTTTTGCTTTAGGAGAATTATCACCCCCGCCTACGACTATAATTTTTTCCTCCCCATCAGGATCGATATAGATTAGTGGATTGTTACTTACATAAACATATGGTGATTCATAAGGGAACTTACTGGCTTTAGGGTCTGCACTTAACCAACGGCCTCCCAACCTCGTATCTAAAATCCTTGCTCCAAAATCTAAATTACCTTCGCCTGTACTATTATCATTTTCCTTCCCGTTAAATCCATAACGATAATTGGAGTTTGGTTGGCTGTATTTCCTTCCGGGCATCTGCATACCGCCGGGATATTCTAATCAATGAACTTGGGGAATTAAATGTAGTAGGTTATTACAACTTATGGCTCTACAAATCTCGTTGCCTTCAGTACCTACTTGGCGCTGGAAACCTGCCCAACCAAACTAGCCTCATTCCAGCACGTAACACCTTTTCATCAACAGCCTAATGGAAGCCCCAGCTTTTTAAAACTGACAGTTTATTAATCTTGTTCCATTTTAGTAACGTCAGGCACTGGAAACTTTCTTCACAAACCTACGCCTCATTAAAGCGCCTGGTGTCGGTTGTCCTGCGCCTACCTGCGGCCATTATCTAACAATTGTTTTTACAAGAGCTTTAATAAAGAGTGTATCTATGTAACTGGATTCACCCAAATCAAAGTTGGCGAGTACTTTGATGTTCATCATTCCTTTCAGGCTATCATTTACTTTATAATTCAATTTATCTAAAGTCATCTCCTGTTCAATTGTTTCAAAAATTGTTTTTTCATTGGGCTTCAATTTATTTTCAGAGAAGATACAATTCGAGAATTCATTTTTGTATTGAATTCGCATTTCAAATAAGCTGTGTGAAAAAGGGGTGTCACATAGGAAAAGATTAAGAGTGCCATCATTTAGTGTTGCCTCAGAAGTTCTTAAAATGTAATTAACTTTTTTACCTTTGATTTTTACATAAGCAGTGAAGTCATTTCTACTGGAGTCTCCATTTTGGTTCTTAATGTAGCTATAGTAATTTTCTGAAAAGAATTCGTCATTGAAAGCAGATTTGTTAGGCTCTTTTATTGATGATTTTTCTTCTTTATATTTATCCGTAAAACAGGAAATTAGACTAGTAGATAAAAATAGTATTCCAACGAAATGTTTCATAATTGTTTCATATTTTATTGCTTTTTTACTTTTGATGTATCGCTTTTTTTGTTTAAATCTTTATAAAAAGTAATTGTATCGATAACTTCTTGTTTATCATTAGTTCGAACATATTGCAGGCTAACTCCTTTCTTTATTAAATTTCCTGCATTATCTCCGGAAGGGAAATCACCGTTATAAATTCCAATTTCACTATTGGCTGGAAACGTATTTTTTTCTTCTTTTTCCAAACTTTTGTCAGTAAATTTTTTCATTATTTCCGGTATTTTTTCAGGTTTAGCAGCTTCTAAATTAGGTACTTTCATTCCTGTCATAATTAACTTAAGAAGAGAATTAGCTTCACTTAAATTTATAGAAGTAACCGGCCGTTTAGTATCTGCTTTCTCCCCCCAGCCGGGGTCTTTATCAGATGAACCAAATACCATTATTTGCGGAGTTTTGGGAAGAATGTCCCCATCTCTACCAAAGGCTTTAATTTTTAGATAGGTTCCAAATCCTGTTTCTGTGGCATGAGCAGAACCATAAAGTGTTTCAGTAGAAGAGGATACTACATCCTTGCCACTTTTAAAATCATGTGTTATTGAAACAACATAATCATTTTTAGTAGCATACCCAACCCCACTATAAGTATTATTCCAAACAGCTTTAAACAAACCTTCGGTTCTAACGATTCTTATTTGAACAGTTCCATCCTTTCCAATATATCTTATTCTCTCAATTCTATCTTTACCATCAGGGTCATTAAAGTAAATCGGATTTCCACCCACAAATAAATATGGCGATTCTCCTGGACGTTTTGCTTGCAACTTATCGGTACTTAACCATACTACTGCTCTTGGATTATAAATTCTGTCTCCATAATCGTAGGAGTTTCCTTCATCGTACATTTCATTATCCTTTCGTTTTCCGTTAAAGCCATAAACTGCTCTATCACTATTAAATTTCCTTCCGGACATTTCCATACCGCCGGGATGATAATCACTAGCAGTTATTACATCAGCTGTATAGTAGTCAATAATTCCATCACTATTTGTATCAACTCCGATCTTCTTATCGGAGATAGTTACTAACACATTCCCTAAATGGTTAGATAATTCAAAGAGTTTATTTCCTCTTGTAAAATTAAGGATTGAAGGCTTTACAAAGGTGCTAACACCTATGCTGATATTGCGGTTGAGCACACCTAGCCGGCTGCTACCATACAGATGTTGTTCTTGCAAATATAAAGGTGGTTTTACATGCCCTCCTGTTGTCACAGTATCAATCGTCCAGTCTGGCGCATCTTTGCCATAATAGGTGGCCATAACATTACCCGATGCATCCCGTGCATAAAAAGTGTATTCGATGGAGTCTGTAGCGGATTTTGCCACTGCCTTACTGATGCGGTTGCCGGATGGATCGTACGAGTACCTTATCTGGGTTACATTGTTGTTGGCGGTGGCTGTACGGGTTATCCTGCTTATTTTTCCATACACATTCCATAGGATTGAGGTAATGCTTTCTGCCGCATCTGACGTTAAATTACCGATGGCATCGTAGCTGTAATTACCGGCTGCCTGGTCTTCTATATCATCCGTATAATTGCTGCTGTGAGTGGTAAGGTTGCCTATCCTGTCCCTGACATAGTTGAGCCGGTTGCTGGTTAACTTTCCGCCGCTGTAATTATATAGGTAGCTGAGGCTGTCCATCGCACTGGTACTTGCGCCAAAACCCTCCCTCAGGTACGTCAGTATATTACCATTGGCATCGTAGCTTGTCCTTTCCTTGTAATCATTTATTAGCGCCATACCTGCCCAGCTGTTGCTGTTAAGCGTTGCAGTGCGATACATATCCATCCGGGTTATGCGGTTCAGCTGGTCGTACTTATAGTTATACAGCTGTGGCGCCTGTTGTGCGGTGGCATTGGGATACACGATATTCACCGCCATGCTGCTGATGTTGCCGTTAAACAGCGGACGGTAACTGTTTACTGAATCGGGTATCACATCCTTAATTGACGGGAAAGGATTAACGCCGCTGTTGATGGGTTTATAATCTGCACCAAAATAATTCAGGTTAAAGCCAAAAGCATCCCTTGCTGTAAACTGGTTGCTGCTGCCTGCATTGCCGTCTTTTCCAATATCGTTACTACCATTCAAATGGTTGATGGCATTTGCGCCTTTTAACCAGCCCTGCAGGGTATAGGCATAGTCAATGCCCTGCACCAGTTGATCGCCGAGGGTGGTTCGGGCAAGTGGACCGTGGAGGTAATAATCGTAGCGGCCGTCTCTTTCCCAATAAATTTTGTCTTTACTGGTTCTTACTTCGGTGATACGATTTTCCGAATCGTACAAGTAGTGGTAGTTATATTGATTGGCCTGGCCCATTTTTTCG
>JANPNY010000811.1:0-5381 GCA_031427745.1 Chitinophagaceae bacterium
CATTAGTAATCCGGGCAATAAAGATGCTGATTATTATTACCCCACCACCACATTGGTAACCGGGCAGGATATCATTTTCTTTTGGGTAGCAAGGATGATAATGGCGGGCTATGAATACAAAAATTTACCGCCATTTAAAGATGTGTATTTTACTGGAATGGTAAGGGATAAGCAAGGTAGAAAAATGAGCAAGCAATTGGGTAATTCTCCCGACCTGCTTGGCCTTATTGATCAATATGGAGCCGATGCGGTTAGGTTTGGCATAATGGTAAGTTCGCCAGCAGGCAACGATTTAATGTTTGATGAAAGTGCATTGGAGCAGGGAAGAAACTTTAATAACAAATTATGGAATGCGCTGAAGCTGATTAAAATGTGGGAGGGGAGGCAGGGGTCAATGGTCAATGGTGAATGGGCAATGGGCAATGGTCAATGGTCAATGGTCAATGGTGAATTGTCAATCGTCAATGGTGAATCGTCGATTGGCTCATCTGAATCTGCCGACACATCCATTCACCATTCACCATTCACCATTCACCAATTTGCTATTGATTGGTTTGCAAACAAGCTGGATGAAGTAAAAATTAATTTGGAGCATCAACTCAAAGAATTTAGGCTGAGTGAGGCTTTAAAGACGATTTATTCTTTAATATGGGATGATTTCTGCAGCTGGTATTTAGAATGGGTAAAGCCAGGTTTTGAACAGCCAATTGAAACAGCGGTTTACAAAAGAACTGTTGCGTTTTTTGAAGAACTGATGCAATTGCTGCATCCGTTTATGCCGTTCATTACTGAAGAGATTTACCAGTTATTAAATACTCAGTCAATCGATTTGTGTGTTTCGCAATATGCCAAAGAAAAGTTGCCCAATAAAGCTTTGCTGCAACAGGGAGAATTGTTGAAGCAGGTAATTTCTGCTTTGAGAGATGCAAGAAACAAGAACCAATTAAAGCCAAAAGAAAGTATTACGCTTTATATTGAAACTGCTGCACCTGCAGCCTATTCGTCTATCGAAAATATATTGGCGAAGCAAATAAATGCTGCGTCCATTCAATTTACCACGGAGGCTATTGCAAACACCATTGTGGTGGCGATTGAAAAAGATAAATTTTATATAGAATCGGAAAAACAACTGGATACGGCTACATTGAAAAACGACTTGTTGAAAGACCTGGAGCACCAACAAAACTTTTTACAATCGGTAATGAAAAAGCTCGGCAACGAGCGTTTTGTACAAAATGCAAAACCGGAAGTAATTGCGCTGGAAGAAAAGAAAAAGGCAGACACCGAAGCAAGGATACAAACCATTGAGGAAAGTCTGGCAACATTGAATTAACGTAACCTATACTATTGAGGCAGTAAATTCGTTGTATTTTTAAAATAAGCTATGATGAATATTAAAAGAATTGCCTTTTTACTACCCGTCCTGGTTTTCGGACTGTTGCCGTTTATTGTGTTGGCACAAAAACCTGTTAAACCCCTTAAGCCTGTTACTACTTTTGCTGTAAAAAATAAGCTTCCATTGGTTAAAACATCGCTGGGTAAGTTTAGAGGAATCGCCGTAAATTGTTCAGCAGAACAGGCAAAGCAGTTGATTACTCAACCACTCAGCATTACAGACGATAAAAATGTTGCATACAAACTTTCATCTTACCAGTTTTCATACAAAAGAATCGGCGTTACCGAGGATGAAGAAACAGGTAAAGTGAGTCCCCAAACTGATATAGCTGCCGAGAGATTCACTGTAACGCCCTTGCCTGAAATATGGCAAAGCAATATCAACGAATTTCTGCATACGGGGGAGGAGTTGTTCTTTTTTGATGTGATTGTTTTTGATAAGCAGGGTAAATTGTTTTTTGCACCTGAACTAAAAATTACCATTCAATAATTGCTGCATGGCCTCTGTAAAGAAGGTTGGCGCTGAAGCTATACCGGTTATACAAAATTTAGCCAATATCATTTGGCCTATTACATACGGCGAAATAATTACGCCACAGCAACTGGATTACATGATGGAACTGATGTACACGAAGCCATCCCTTTTAAAACAAATACAACAGGGAGAGCAGTTCGTAATTGCGTACGATGAAGAAAAGGCAGTAGGTTTTGCTTCATATGCGCCTATCAAAAACAATCCGGCTATTGTTAAACTGCACAAAATCTATATTCATTCCAGCCACCAGGGAAGGGGCATTGGCAGGCTCCTGTTGAATTATATCATAGAAGATATACTACCTGCCAGCGCCTTGCAACTGAATGTGAACCGGGAAAATAAAGCATTGCATTTTTATGAAAAAGCCGGCTTTAAGATCATTCGTGAAGATGACATCTATATTGGCAATGGATTTTTCATGAAGGATTATGTGATGGAATTAAAATGGTAGCACAATTATTTTACGCCGCAAATACACAAAGGCACTAAGAGAGATTTTTTTTAATAGTACTTGTTTACTTTGGCCATCTGCATTGCTGCTTAGCGCCTTAGGGTTATCCATATTCATACCGCCATTGGGTTTGGCAATTATTGTTGCTTAAAAGATTATCAAAGAACATTGAAACTTTGCCAGTACCGATTATTTAAGTTATCAAACCGTTTACGCAGCCACCCCTGCCACTAACGCATACCTTTAAAATCGCATTCTAAAAGCTGATACTTTAGTTCTCTAAAACTATCATGCGATGAAACTACTACTCAGTTTTTTTACTTTTTACTTTTTACTTTTGATTTCCTATTCCCAAAGCGTAGGCATCGGCACCAATGCGCCCAATGCATCGGCACAGCTTGATATCAGCAGCACCACAAAAGGTTTACTCATTCCAAGAATGAGCAATACACAAATGAATGCCATTGTATCACCTGCGGCAGGACTGATGGTTTTTAATTTAACAGACAGCGTTTTTTATGTAAGAAAAAACAGCGGCTGGACAAAGCTGATTCCCCCGCTGTCAGTCAACACCTGGAGCGCAAACGGCAATAATATTTACAACAGCAATACCGGCAATATTGGTATTGGTACCAGCAATCCTGCACATGCAAGAATGGAAGTGAATGGAACGATTGGCGCTGCTGTAGCCATGTTTGGTGCAGATAAATTTGGAGTTACTATAGAAGCAGACAATCCTGAAGTTGGGTTCAATTATTTTTACAACAACGGTCCAAAAACTATAAAAACAGGTTATGCTTCTGTGATAGGTATGGCCCCGGGAACCGGAGAAATGTACCTTGGAAATTATAATGGTAATAAATCTTCTACTGATTTTGGGGCCATCGATGGATACAGGCAAAATATTACGCTCTTTCAAGACGGTGAGTTCAGATTAGCAGGCAGCACTTATTTCAATCATTTCTTTTTTGGCAGCAATGAAGACACCTACATACGTGGAGGTAAAAATGGAAGCAATGTTTTAATTAATGATGTAAATAATGGAAGAGTGGGAATTGGAACTGGAACTCCCAGAGTATCATTCGAGCAGCAAGGTGTAATAGGAAATACATCTGCAATTTTTGGCGGTGAGGGTACCGGGGTTTCCTTACAGAGAGACTGGCCGGCTATTGGGCTTAACCACTGGTATGATGGCAGTACTCACCGGGCTATCGGTATAGGTTATGGTGCTCAAATTGCAGTTGACCAAAACATTGGGGCTTCAGGCGGTGCTATTACGTTTACAACTTTTTCGCCAAGGGTAAATGCCATTAACGGGCCATTATTAAATCAAAAAACAAATGTCTTTATTCAGAATGGAAGAATTGGAGTAGGTACCAATGTGCCTTATGCAGATTTACATATAATTCAAAGAAAAACAACTGTCACGACTGCCTCAGACGAAGATGTTGATTTAGGTATTACGATGGAAGGGAATTTAGATTATGGCGGCGGCTTTGGTGGTTCTAGCAAATGGAATATACATGTCGGAAGATATTTTGCTGACCCATTTACGTATTATGAGGGCTTTTCATTCTGGCATGAGTCGGGTAATACCGGTTGGTACAATGTTGCAGGTATAGGAGCCAATGGCCAATATTATCAATTTTCAGATAAGAAATTAAAAAAAGACATCTCTTACTTAGGTAACGGATGTTTAGATAAAATAATACAACTCAAACCTGCATCCTATCATTTTATAAAAGATAAATCACCATCACAGTTAGACTACGGTTTCATAGCGCAGGATGTTGAAAAAATATTCCCGGGGTTTGTAGCTACTTTTTCTAAAAACAAAATGATTGCTTATTCAAGTTTCATTCCCATCCTCACCAAAGGTATGCAGGAACAACAGCAGCAAATAGAAGGGTTGAAAAACGAAATCGCCGAATTAAAAAAATTAATACTGGCAAAAAAATAGACCAGTTATGAAAAAGATATTTTGCATTACTGCATTTGCAGGCATTGTATTAAATGTAACCGCACAAAACATTGCATCCCATTATGAAAACAACCGCCGCTTGTGGCAAATAATTTATACCTTAATAGTCAAAACCAACTGCCGGCCAAAGATGATATAGCGGTTACTAAATTTCCCATGCACAATAGCTATTTAAAAATATCAACGATTTGTTTTCTTATACTGATGATTGCCGGTACGTTTTCTTATTCACAAAAAACTGAACAGGGAAATGCTGCAGCAAATTTGCCGCCCCATTATTTTAAACTAAGCACCGATACATCAAGAATGCGTTTTCTTGTTCAGTCAATTGCCGATTCATTAGATGAAGGGCAATTATCGAATGTGATGGAATGGGCAAGGCTTGGTTTACAGATGGCAAATAAAAATAAAGTGGATTCAATGAAAGGAATTTTTCTTTTTGATATTGGGAAAGCCTTTACTTATAAATACAATCAATACGACAGCGCCATTTATTATTACAAACAGGTGCCTTCATATTTCCCCGACAAGCTTTGGAAGTACAATGTGTTATCCATAAGGGAAATTATGGACCGCTATGCCGATTTGGGAAATAAAGATTCCGCCTTTGTTTATATTGAAATATTAAAAGCATTGATTGATACAATGCCGGATTCTTCTCCCCGTAAAATTGGATTATCACAAAATATTGCCACCGATTACCAGTGGTTTGGAATGTATAAAATAGCCATCCGTTATTTCCAGGTGGCAATAAATGGTAACAGGCAAAATAAAAATTACAGGGGGCTTGGTTTGGCACTGGCCAATCTTGGCGTATTGTATGATGAAATGGAAGATGATAAAAAAGGCAATCAGTTATTCTATAGAAGCATTATCATACCTGGCCGGTGTAAATATGCCGTATATGCAAACAGCCGCCAACATTGCGGATTTTTATATCAATGAAGACCAGTATGATTCTGCTTTAGTGTATTTAGAAAAATCAAATGCAGTTGAAACAAAAATTAATAATGATGAAC
>JANPNY010000812.1:0-8042 GCA_031427745.1 Chitinophagaceae bacterium
CTATAAACTGGCCGGTAATACACAGGCATCTTTAGCTTACGGTATTTTTTATCAAAATCCGGAACGGAGATATTTGCCCGCAATAGCCGCACTTGACTATTCAAAAGCATCTCACTATATATTTCAATTCTCTCAACAAACGAAGGATTACACTTTCCGCACCGAAGTATTTTACAAAAAGTACGATAAGCTTTATAAAACTGCACCTAACAACAATGGCCGGGAAGTTGCAGCCAACAACTTCGGTTATGGCTATGCAAAAGGTATTGAGGTATTCTGGAGGGATAAAAAAACCTTTAAGAATGTTGATTACTGGTTATCCTATTCTTATTTGGATACCAAAAGAGATTTTCTGAATTATCCAGTATCTATTGAGCCGTCTTTTGCAGCAAACCATACGGCATCATTTGTATTTAAACGTTTTGTGCTTCCGTGGAAAACAGGGTTTAACGTAAGTTATAATTTTGCTACCGGCAGGCCCTACTACAACATTGCCTATGATAACGCCAGCGGCAAATACCTGATAAATGACCAGGGAAAAACTATCAATTACAACAGCATGAGTTTTAGTATTAATTACCTGCCCAACCTTGGCAAAAAAGAAGCAAAACCCTTTGCTGTGTGGGTTTTAGGAATAAATAATATATTGAATCAAAACCAAATTTTTACGTACAATTACAACAACGCCGGCACACGAAAAGAGGCGGTAACCCCACCCAGCAGGCGATTTGTTTTTATCGGTTGTTTCCTCAGTTTTGGAATTGACAGAACGCAGGACGCAATCAACAACAATTTATAATGAGTATCATTCAAAAAATCATTTAATCATTTTTGTAAAATAGAAAAAATCAACATGAAAAAAATATTGCTTTCGGCTGTCATTTTATTTTTTGCTACGGCCAGCTTTTCACAAAGTGAAAAATTTACACAGGCCATGAAGAAGAATCTTAGTGCAATGGATTCAAGTTTTAGAAATCCGGCTGATTTATTGAAGTTGGCCAATAGTTTTGAACGTATTGCAACTGCAGAAAAAAGCGAATGGTTACCTTATTATTATGCTGCATTTTGCCAGGTAAATCTTGGCTTTATGGAGCAGGATAAATCTAAGGTAGATGCCATAGCTGATAAGGCTTCCACATTGATTGCCGCAGCCGATTTATTGGCACCCAACAATTCTGAAATATCCTGTATTAAAAGTATAATCGCCAGCTGTCATATGATGGTAGACCCAATGACCAGGTGGCAGGAATATGGGGCTGAAAGCAGCAGTAATATGGAGGCTTCTATGAGCCAGGATCCTACGAATCCACGTCCATATTATTTAAAAGGCCAGGGGTTAAAATACACACCCGAGCAGTTTGGTGGAGGATGCGCCACAGCTAAGCCGGCACTGGAAACAGCTCTGGAAAAATATGCAACCTTTAAACCGGTTAGTGATTTGCATCCTTCCTGGGGTAAAGAAATATCCCAGCAATTAATTGCAACTTGCAAATAGCCTTTTTAAATAATATCCTGCTAAAAGCAGGACAAAAAAATAGCAGGCCAAATATGTTCAACGAACTTGATCCAATATTACACTCACAGCTGCGCTTAGCTCTAATGAGCATCTTGATAAACGTTAACGAAGCGGAGTTTACTGTGTTAAAGGAAAAGACAAACGCCACTGCCGGGAACCTAAGTGTGCAGATCAACAAATTAAAATCGGTAGGTTACATAGATGTAATTAAACTGTTTCATAACAATTATCCGCAGACTATTTGTAAGGTTTCTCCACGGGGTGTTGAAGCATTTGAATTGTATGTAAAAGCGCTGCAGGGATATTTGCACCCGGGTAGTCAGCAATAATATTCAATGGTGAATTTACCTGAAAATAAAAGGCCCTTCATTTTATTGAAGGGCTATTTTGTTTGTGCCTGGTTTAATATTTTATTTCCACAATACAAAAGCTGTAGAATAAGTTTTATGGCTGGTAGTAAGGTTAAATGTATAATTGCCCTCCTTTAAGCTGGTAATATCTTCAACAGTAATTTTGTTTTTTCCGGCAATCAGCTTAACCTGTTGCGTTAATACCACAATGCCCGTTTCGTCTACAACAACTAATGTACCTTTACATGCTTTTTTAATTGTAAAGTTAAAGTAGGCATTTATAGGTTTAAGGTTTACTGAGGTTAAAAGACTTTTGCTTTTGAAGTTGTTAGTTGAAATACAAGTAGAGAAAGGTTTTGAAGATGCATGTGCAATACTAATTAAGCTGAAAAGTGAAAGGGTGATTAATTTTTTCATACCGTGAAATTTTAAACTAAATAGTAAAATAAATGGCTGTTATAATGCAAATGGTTTTATTCACAATGCCGTTTGATATTGGCAGTGATTACTTGAAAAGCGATATTAAATTGGAAATAAATGGGTGGTTTGTCAGAGCTATTGGCAACAAAATCATTTCAAATATAGGCTAATAAGTGGTATGTCTATATTCTTTTAACGTCCCACTATTAGTTTTTTTGAACAAATAACTTCAACATCCGTTTTACCTAAACAATCACCACTTACATGTCATCAGTAGTTTCAGTTAATAATCTTTCTAAAAAATATGGTAATATCCAGGCGGTAAATGATCTTTCTTTTACGGTAAATGAGGGAGATGTTTATGGCTTTTTGGGTCAGAATGGCGCAGGCAAATCTACTACCATTCGAATGCTGCTCACTTTAATAGCACCAACAGCAGGGGAGATACATATTTTTGATAAAAAACTAAGCACACACCGTTCAGAAATTCTGAGTAATATAGGTGCTGTTATTGAAAAACCGGATTTGTACAAATACCTGAATGCTTACGATAATCTTTCCATTTTTGCCAGGATGAGTGGCATAAAAGTTTCCCGCCAGCTGCTGATGAATCAATTGCAAATGGTAGGATTGGCGGACAGGGCAAAGGATAAGGTAAAAACATTTAGCCAGGGTATGAAACAGCGACTTGGTATTGCTGTTGCACTGGTTCACAATCCGGCGTTGATTATTTTAGATGAACCTACCAACGGCCTCGATCCGCAGGGTATTGCCGATATCCGTACCCTGATAATTCGTTTAAGTAAAGAAATGGGAAAAACGGTTTTGATCTCATCTCACTTATTAAGTGAAATTGAAGTAATTGCCAACCGGATGATCATCATTCATAAAGGACAGAAAATAATAGAAGGCAATGTTGCCGAATTATTAGATCCTTCGCATACAGTAATTGACATTGATGCGATTGATAACGAAGCGGCAAAAGCAGCGCTTGCCACTTCAAGATGGGCAGCTTATTTGCAGCCAGGTAAATCCCTTCAATTAATGATGAATAAAGATTTAGTACCTCAATTAATAAGCGAATTGGTAGCAATGAATATTCAGTTGCTCTCTGTAAACTCCAGTCACTCTTTAGAAAATTATTTTTTATCTCTTACAACCAATAACGGCCATGTGGAACCTTTTACAAATTGAGTTATTTAAAATTTCCAAACGGCCACGCACTTACATTGCCTTTGCAGCCATTTTTGCAATTGTGGCCATATTTCAGTTTGCATTTAAGGCAGATGGACAAAGCTATATGGATCTTGTATTGCAGAGTGTAAAAGATAGTTTTGAACTGGATAAATCAAAGGCTATCAACGGTTATTTTATGTGCTATATTATTTTAAACACCTTGTTGATACAGGTGCCGATATTGGTGGCATTAATAGCCGCAGACTCTATTTCCGGCGAAGCCAATATGGGTACGTTGCGGTTGTTAATTTCAAAGCCCATTAGTCGTACACAGTTGATACTGGTAAAGTTTGCAGCCGCTACCATCTTTACAATATTTTTATTACTATGGATGGCCATCACTGCATTGTTTATGAGCCTGCTGGTGTTTGGTGCAGATGACATGCTCATCTTCCGGGTAAAAGGAGAAGAATCACAAATAATGCAAATAACCAAAGATGATATTATGTGGCGCTATTTCGCTGCATTTGGTTATGCAACAGTGGCATTAACAGTAATTGCAGCTTTGTCTTTGTTCCTTTCAATTTTTGCCGAGAATTCAATAGGGCCGATTATTGCGACTGTATGTATCGTTATTGTTTGCACCATCATTTCAAACATAAGTGTACCGATAATTGATAGAAACGTAAAGCCATTTCTTTTCACGTCTTACCTCGTTGGCTGGAAAGGGTTTTTTTATATTGCTACCAATGCAGACGGTGTACCCATAAAAGGAAGCCTGGAAAACTGGCCTGCTATCCGGAAAAGCCTGTTCATTTTAATTGGCCACATAGTGGTAATTGTATGGGCTTCTGTTGCAGTGTTTAACCGTAAGGATATCTTATCATAAAATTTTAAAGCAGATGAAAATAAGTAACTATATGAAAACTTTCAACCAATTAGTTTTTAGTACAGCATTCATTTTTTTATCAATGTATTCGCAGGCACAGGATGCTACAGCGTTATTAAAAAAGGTAAAAGCTACGATGGATAAAGTGAATGATTACGAAGCAGCGGGTAGCATGAAAACAAACGTAACGTTTTTAAAAGTGCCTGAAGCCGAAGTAAAAATCTATTTTAAAAAGCCCAATAGGTTAAAAATTAAAAATGAAAAAGGTATTTCATTTGTGCCCAAAGGTGCTGTTAGTATTAACCTGAGCTCAATTTTAAATGGTAATGATTATACAGTAATTGATGCCGGGGTTGATAAGATAGCAGGTGTAAATGTAAGGGTGATAAAATTATTGCCACTCGATGATAATGCAGATGTTGTGTTATCTACTTTGTACATTGATGCAGTCAATAATATTATTAAGAAAGCGAAAACTACAACAAGATTGAATGGTAGTTACCAACTGGAAATGTACTATGGGAAATACGTAGGATATGCCTTACCGGATAAAATCATCTTCACTTTTAATACAAAAGATTACAAGTTACCGAAGGGAGTTACTTTTGATTTTGATGATGGCAGCGAATCTAAAAAAACAGCTGCAGCCGGAAATAAAAGCGGAAGGGCAGAGATTGTTTTTAATACTTACCTGATCAACAAGGGAGTTGCAGATGCAAATTTTTAATGTTGATAAGCTGACTACTTTATGTCAACTTATCAACTTGTAATTTTTTATCTTATTCAGCTTTTTTTGCTACAACAGCTTTCTTAGCGGGCTTTGCTGGTCTTGATTTTCCGAATGATCCTTTAGTGATCTTTCCTTTTTTTGTTTTGATGTCTCCACGTCCCATGATAATGATATTTTAATTTGTTATTGACAAGATGAAAAAAGCAAGACATACAAAATATATCTTGCTTTTAAGTGATTTGGTTGCAACCCTTACAGCTTCTCAGCCAGTTCTTTGCCTGCTTTAAACTTAGCTACTTTTTTAGCTTTAATTTTAATAACCGCACCAGTTTGTGGGTTACGGCCGTTACGGGCGGCTCTTTTAGAAACTGAAAAAGTACCAAAACCTACCAAAGTAACTTTACCATTACCTTTTAAAGTTTTTGTAACAGCAGCTACAAAAGAATCTAAAGTAGCATTAGCCTGCGTTTTTGTAATGCCTGCATCATCAGCAATCTTAGCGATCAATTCTGCTTTGTTCATAATTTATTTTTTGATTTTTTTATTAAGAATAACAAATATAGAAGCTTTTTAATTGCAACAAAATTTTTTTAACGCACAATTGCAACTGCTGAACGCTGAAATCCACAATGAACAAGGGCTGGCGTGAAAATTAGCCAGTTTAAAAAATTCCTGGAAGTAAATACAATCTGCTGAAAGCCTTTCTGGTAAAGGCTTTCAGAAACCAATCTCTGAAATACAATACAGATGCGGTTTACAGCCTAATATACAAACGTTTTTCCTTCGCAAATGGAAAATATTTTTTTTTGCACACTTAGTTAATAACTTGCATTAAAGACCGGAAACCTATGAATTGATTACCCCATTTATCAAATGATTTCTGGCGTAAAATACCGGCAAAATTTTCTATGTACCGGTTGTACAATGCCTTGCTTTCCGCAATATATTGTACTGCATATGTGGGTCCTTCACTGTCATCTACTTCCAGTAACCTTACGATAGTTGCATTGGTAAAACACCCCGTTGCCAAAACCTCCGGCACATGTTCATCCTTAAGCCATTGCAGCCAGGGCTCGTTAATGGCTTCCTGTATTTTTATTGTTACGTTGTAGATGAACATGTTGCAAAGGTAAATGGAGTTAGAGCGATTCTTTCTCTTTATTCATGTCTTTTACCAACTTGTAGGTAAAGAAGGAAAGCACCAGGCTTGCAGTAGCAATTGCCAGCCAAATCATCCATTTACCGTTCTTTTTTTGATCATTTACAAAAGCTTTGTTAATAGCAACAATATTGCCAATGGCAGCCTCGGGTAATGAGGTTGCAGCACTAATATTTAATTGCTGCAAATCGTACGATGGAGATGCTGCTGCAGTATTATCTAATATCAATTCATACTTGTTTTCTTTTTCTAAATATGCAGTTGCAGAAAGGTAGCTATTGAAAGTTTTTACTGCGTCCATCTTTAATGGCAAATTATCTTCATTGCTAACAACGAGATAAAATACAGCCGCATTTACTATTGGAATCTTGTATTGAAGCGTACTGTTATTGGAAATAATAAAGGATTGTTGCAGTTGGCCGGGATTACGAAAAGAGTGCCTGGCAGATGAAGGAATATACAATTCAACGTTTCTGTAAAAGTATCTAACCCCCGATATATTTAATTGTATTTCATCAAAATGATAAGCAGCAGATTGAGTTACCCTAACGTACGAATATTTGCCACTATCTTGTTGAAAGATAGCAACATCAGGGTTTACAAACGATTTGTGTAAAGAAGTATTATTGGCCAAGCCAGTAGTTTGTACACCTAGTATATTAAATGGCGACTTGCCTTTATTATTGATGATGATTTTATAATACCTATAATTGGTTTGAGGGAAATAAATATTGAAACCAGCTATATTTTCATCATCCATTTTTGATGGCTTAATTAAAATACTATCGTTGATGACGAACCAATTTTTAGCATCGTCGCTGCCAGTTAATGTACCGTATCTTTCGGCAGCTGTATTCTTCATTTTTAAAATAAAATTTGAAATACTGCTGCTGGCGTTTGTAATGATCAGTTCCGTATTATTGGAAGAGTTTTCTTTTTTAATAAAGGGTAATGACCGTAAAACTTTTTCAGCTATTTTTTCACTATTGATTGTTCTCAGCAAATGTGGCACCCACTTGCCGACACTATTTACAATTCGAAGATCGCTGTAATCTGTTTTTAAATGAGCAGTAACAGCTGGGGTAAATACAATATTGTACAGGCCAGATTCTTTTACCGGATTAATAGCAGCCTTGTAATGATAGCCTGAAGTTTGTGCGGTAGCGCAACATGCAGCCATTATAAACAGCAGCCAGAGGCTAGATTGTTTTCTCTTCATTATCAATGATGATTTTTTTTAAGCGCTGGTACATAAAAGAGATTACGAGCAATAGAATACCGAGCATGATAAATGCTGCAATTTTGCCACCTTCAGAAATATTGCTAATATCCAATAAAAATAATTTTAACAAGGCAATGGTGAATATACTGAGGGAAATAATCCTCAGTGTTTTGTACTTATACTTCATGCCAAGCCACATAATTACAAATGAAAACAGCGCCCATACAATGGTAAGGCCGGCCTTTGCATACTGTGCATTGTATATATTAAAGTTGAGTGGCTTTGCCAGTAAACTAACGTATAAATAGTTGCATTCCCTGCTGAAATAAATTACTAGCAGTAAATTGATAAGCCAGGTAAACCTATTGCCCAACAGCTCACTATTTAATCTGAAAATTTGGATAAGCTGGTACAGTAAATACAGTATAATGGCAGAAGAAAGCCAATGTGTAACTGAATGAATGCCGGCATAGTGAATTTCAACAACTCCCTTAATCAATTCATATGAAAGAGTGCTGCTGCCCAGGTAAAAAATAAAACCTGCCAATATTAATGCTATTGAAAATATAGGTTTTTCAAC
>JANPNY010000813.1:0-2406 GCA_031427745.1 Chitinophagaceae bacterium
GAAACAGCCACTTCAGTAGAGTCGCCAACCACTTTTTTTCTAAGCCGTTGCAACCTTTTTACAATATTTGCTTCGTTTTGAGTGTTGTACTGCTTCCTCGTTTTTTCAGTACCAATGAAAGTGCTTTCCACCGGTATATAAGTATGATATAGGATAACTGTAACCTTAGCTTTTGTTGCTATATCCAATGCAAAGCGAAATGCTTTTTCAGCAGTAGGGGAAAAGTCGGTTGGTACTAATATTCGTTTCATAAATTCGTTTTTATTTTTAACCAATGCGGTAATCAAATTTTACTTTCCTGTTTACCCGGAATAACCAGCAAAGGGATTTTTGTATGATAACTCATCCGTTCTGTCATGCTGGGATGAAAGATCCTGTTCCAAAAACCACGTTGATAAGTAACCATCGCCAGTATGTCAATTTCATTTTCTTCAATATGCTTTTGCAAAGTATCCTCAAACTCCATCCCATAAAGATGCGTTGCAGTAAGTGTTTCTTCTTTATACTGTTCTTTCAGCAACTTTTCATATTTTGGCGTTTTACGGGTATGCTCCAGGAAGATTTCTGCGGTATCATCATCCTCATCTGTCATTACAGCTACATGCACCTGCGTCATATACAAATCAGCCAGTTCAAATACAAAATCAAGTATGGCAGGTTCCTTTTCAAAATGGTTGGTGGCCAGTAAAAGCATCTCCGGTTTCTTCCATTCGTAAAAAAAAGGAATTACCATTAACGGCACTTTGGTTTTACCAATTACTGCGGCTGTTTTACTACCCCACAGCTTTTCTTTGATTGGGCCTGCACCTAATGTTCCCATTACAACAAGGTCAATGTTCAATTCTTCTGTTGCCTGAAGTACTGCATCAATTAATGGGGTTACAGATACATGGGTATTCACTACAACTCCTTCTGTTTCTTCAATCAGCTTTTTAAGTTCTGCTAATTTATTATGTACCTCATCCAGCAGGGATTGGTTAAACTCTTTGTTAACCCCCATATAATCTGTGTAAACATTACCATTCATTTCAAACACATGAAGCAGGGTTACTTCCACCGGAAGATATTTGGCTGATTGAACAGCAAAATCAATTGCATTGTTAGCGCAGGTAGAAAAGTCGGTTGGTACTAATATTTTTTTCATTGTTCAATAGTTTGCCCCCATCCCCTAAAGGGGTGCTGAAAAGCCGTTTGACGATGGAGTATTTTAAATTATTAATTTTTATTTTCATTTACTTTATTTCAATAATTTACTTTATTTCAATAATTTACTTCCCTTAAATCTTTTTAATCAACGCTTTTAACCGCTCATGTTCCTTTGGGGTAAGCTGGTGCAGCATCAGGTATTCTAAAATGCACATGAGGCTTATTACTCCCACAAAAATGTTCTGCTGCATTACCGGGTAATTACGGTACGGAAAAGCAACCAATGGTTTAAAACCTTTTTGCACACCATCATCTGCATTGAAAAAAATAAGGTTTTCTTTCATCAGGTTTTTCACCGGCAGGGAATAATTTTTTTCTGCCGCTTCATTAATGATACGCATACGGTGGATGGTACCAATAGGCTTGCCGCCTTCCATTACCATAAAGTGTTTGGCATGGTTGGTCATCAGCTTACCCATCACTTCCTGTATGGTGCTATGCGATTGTAAACTCTGGTAATCATTTACCACTACTTCGCCAAATGTTACTCCTTTTATTAAGGAACGGAGATGTAGTACATATTCTTCCGATTGCACTGCTGTAAAAATCAGGAAGCTTATAACAACCAATAACAGGTTGACATAAATAACAGCAGCTACAAAAATTGCCGCAGCAAGAATTTTGCCTGTTACAATAACAATGCTGGTAGCTTTAAAATAATTCATCTTTAACCCAAGTATGGCTCTCAGGATCCGTCCGCCATCCAGCGGAAAAGCAGGGATGATGTTGATAGCAAAAAGTCCCAGGTTAACCAAATGAAGTTTGTACAGCAAATCAGTTTCATGGATAATATCAAAATGACTTACTACGTTCCAGATTGGTTCATGAGTTTGTATAAATGGCAGCAATAAACCTGCTATGGCAAGATTTGCCAAGGGGCCGGCCATACTTATCAGTAATTCTTCTTTCGGGTTTTTAGGAAAATTTTCATAAGAAGAAATACCCCCGGTAGGTAACAGGGTTATTTCGTTGGTACGAATGTTAAAACGCCTGGCAGTGCAGTAATGAGCCATTTCATGGATGAGAATACTGCCGAATACCAGCACAATAAAAACCAGCGACCAGATGATTTTTTCAAATGTCACTCCATTTACTGCATTGGCTGCAATAACCCAAACCAGCACAATTAAAAACGTCCAGTGCATTTTAATTGCCATCCCTTTTATACTGATAAGTTTTATGCTTCTTTTCATTTTATTA
>JANPNY010000814.1:0-2180 GCA_031427745.1 Chitinophagaceae bacterium
TTTCCAGTTTAGTTTATTCGCAAGTTCCAGCGCTGCTTTTATAAACGTAAGGCCTTCTTCCGGTTTATAATACACATGCGCACGCATTATCTCATCATACAATTTCACTTTTGCCGAATCTTCTTTTGCATTTGGCAACAGCGCATGCAAAGAATCTGCAAGCTTCCTATCAGCTCGTTGGGAATAACCCGAATGTTGCAAGAGGATTATCAATATGAAGAAAAAGGAAATGTATCTCATAATATAAAAGCCTGCAAAAATAAAAAATATACGTTCAGCAAATGAATAGTTCCATGTATTAAAAATTTATTTGCCGGATGCAAACAGCCATCTTTTTTTATAAAGTCTGCAACCGCATCATCAATTGCTCTTTCATGCCAATGCCAAGTGGTATAGGCTTTTGAGCAATAATGGCGTGGCTTTCGGCAACTTCATCTACATGCATAATGTTGATTATGTAGGAGCGGTGTATTCTTTGAAACAATTTTACGGGCAGCCGCTCCTCAATTGTTTTAAGGGTGATGGATAACACGTATTCTTTGGTTGTAGTAAAAATGCGGCTGTAATTGCGGTCTGCCTCCATGTATAAAATATCTGCCAGCATTATTTTTACCATCTTTTCTTTATGACGTACAAAAATACGGTCGCTTAAAATAAAAGGTTGCTCGGTATCACCAGGGTTTTCCTGTGGTTGACTGCCATTTTCTTGTTCTGCCATTCTGCTAATGGTTAATTCGATGGCACGTTGTAAATCTAATTGTTTAAAAGGCTTTGAAATAAATGCAGCAGGCTTGGTAGGTTTAGCCCTATTGAATGTAACTTCATCAGAATTGGCCGTTAGGTAAATGACGGGGATATTATTTTGTAATTGAATTTGCCTGGCAGTTTCTATCCCGTCTATTTTCCCTTTTAAATTGATATCGAGTAAAATAATATCTGGCTTATTTTGCTGCACATGCAGGATGGCTTCTTCGCCACGGGGCAATATGCCCGTAACCTCATATCCAAGGCTGGTAAGCTGCATAGAGATTTTTGCCCCAATAATCATTTCATCTTCTACCACCAATATCTTTATCAATGTATCCATTACTGTAGTTTGCTGTGTTTAAATTGTATAGTTATATGGGTACCATTGATGCTATTAACGGTTAGTTGGCCATCTAATTGCTTTACGAGTAAATTTACTAACTCTGTTCCAAAGCCGGTGCCTTTGGGTGTAATGTTTTCAGGCTTGCCAATTCCATTGTCTGCTACTTCAAATATATATTCATCTGCATTGTCAGTTGGTGCCAGGCTTATAATTATCTGGCCCTCCTTTTTTGCTGCAAAAGCATACTTTAAGGCATTGGTCAAAAGCTCGTTTGCAATAAGGCCAATGGGAACTGCTGTATCTACATCCAACTCAATTGGCTGCATATTGCATAGTATGGAGATGCGGTCTGCGGCATTAAAAGTGTCCAAAATATTTTCTCCCAGATTTTGAAAATAATCCTTCATTTCTATACCAGCCAGGTTACCTTTTTGATATAATTTTTGGTGAATAATGCCCATGGATTGTACCCTGTTTTGGCTGGCCTGCATTACTGCCTGTGCAGATGGATGATCTATCTGTGCAGCCTGCAATGCCAAAAGGCCGGATACTATTTCTAAATTATTTTTTACCCGGTGGTGAATTTCTTTTAGCAGCAATTCGTTTTCTCCATTGCGCTTATCCAGCAGATGATTTTTTTGTTCCAGGTTTACATTAAGTCCTTCAAGTTTTGTATTGATCAATCGTTTATCCCGATAATTTCGATAAACTCCAACTAAAACTAAAACCAACAAGCCAGCTGCACCAAGTGTTAACGTTTGAAGCTTTTTTTGTTGAGAAATAGATTCCTGTTGTGTTTTGATGGTACTTTCTTTTTGAGCCACTTCAAATTCGGTTTGCAGTTTTGCCACCCGTTGATCTGATTCTGTGGTAAAGACACTATCTTTTAATACATCGTATTTTAAAAATGCAGCATACGCTTGTTGGTAATCGCCGTTAGCGGCATAGGCCTTGCCCAATTCTTTGTAGGCTTGGTTTAAAAAATATTCATCTCCAAAATTTTCGCCGGCAACCCTCAAACAATTTTTTAATGATTCGATGGACAGTTGTGGACTTTTCAAAAGATTTTGCAATTTGGCAAGCGAGAGCC
>JANPNY010000815.1:0-1911 GCA_031427745.1 Chitinophagaceae bacterium
CATCAAAAAAAAAATACACTAAATCAATATGAAAAAAATAACCGTAGCAAAAGGAGATGGGATAGGCCCTGAAATAATGGATGCCACTCTTGAAATTATTTTGGCAGCAGGAGCAAAAATTGAAATCGAAGAAATTGAAGTAGGCGAAAAAGTTTATCTGGCAGGTAATACAGCCGGCATTGCCAAAGAATCGTGGGACATTATCAGAAGAAACAAAGTTTTTCTGAAAGCCCCTATTACTACTCCGCAAGGTGGCGGTTATAAAAGTTTAAATGTAACAACCCGAAAATTTTTAGGGCTTTATTCCAATGTCCGTCCGTGCATGAGTTTACATCCTTTTGTAAAAACCAAACATCCAATAATGGATGTTGTCATTGTGCGTGAAAACGAAGAAGACCTTTATGCCGGAATCGAGCATCAGCAAACGGATGAAGTAGTTCAATGCTTAAAATTAATAAGCCGTCCGGGATGCGAAAAAATAGTTCGTTATGCTTTTGAATATGCTAAACAGTACGACAGAAAAAAAGTAACCTGCTTTACCAAAGATAATATTATGAAACAAACCGATGGCTTGTTTCATAAAGTGTTTGATGAAATTGCAAAAGAATATCCTGAAATTGAAAATGAGCATTGGATTGTAGATATTGGTGCAGCGAAATTGGCTGATACACCCGAAGTATTTGATGTAATTGTAATGCCTAATTTGTATGGCGATATTTTGTCGGATGTTGCGGCTCAGATTGCGGGTTCTGTAGGTTTAGCCGGTTCGGCAAATATCGGCGAAGAATGTGCGATGTTTGAAGCCATTCATGGTTCAGCCCCACGCAGGGCCGGACAGAACATGGCAAATCCATCCGGTTTATTGCAGGGTGCGGTAATGATGCTCAACCATATTGGACAAACCGAGATTGCAGAAAAAGTTCAGAATGCCTGGCTTAAAACAATTGAAGACGGAATTCATACCTACGATATTTTTAAAGAAGGAATCAGCAAACAAAAAGTTGGAACAAAAGAATTTGGCCAATCTGTAATCGCCAATTTAGGGAATACACCTGCATTTTTAAAAGTTGTCTCCTATACCAAAAACACAGCATTAAACTTACCAAAATATAAAAGAAAACCTGCGGCTAAAAAAGAATTGGTGGGTGTAGATGTATTTGTTCATTGGAGCGGAAGCAACCCGGATGAATTGGCGAAAATTATTCAGCGATTAGACAGCAAGGAAGTAAAACTTTCTATGATAACAAATAGAGGAGTAAAAGTGTGGCCCGAAGGTTTTGAAGACAAACATTGTTTTTACTACTGATCGCCTTGAGGGTGAAAGTTTTTCGTTTTCCTTTTCCATTCTGAAATTTCTTAACGTTTAAAATTTATGATTTTTCCATTTCCCTAATAATCTTCATTGTCTCCACACTCACAGTACAAACCCTCTTCAATAAATCGATTACTTTCTCTTTGTAATCCGCAAATTTGTAGGTATTGAATTTTTCTAATATGGTAGGGTCGGAGGGCTTCTTTTCTTTGTATTGATCAAGTACCCATTCTAATGCTGAGCGGTTGCCAAGCTTGTAATTCCAAGCCTCCGAAGGAATACCGGAAAGAGTAGTGGCCTCATCTATAATGATGATTCCTTTTTCCTTATCAGCTTTTAGCTTGCACTTTGGGTTTTGAATTTCGGTGTTCGTAGCTTTTTTTAAATCGAATGCTTTAGCAGATTCATAATTAATATGTAAATCCATTAAAGTCTTGCCCCATTCACTCCACTTTTTGAAATCTTCGTAAAATGGTATACGTGGAAATTCTCTTTTGAGATTAAGTTCATATTTTTTACGATAGGTTGGATTGTGTAATACAGCATACACGTATTGAAAAATGGGTTCTTTGGTTATTCCTTTTTTACCGTAATGTTTC
>JANPNY010000816.1:0-3005 GCA_031427745.1 Chitinophagaceae bacterium
GGTTCGTCCACCAAAGGGTTACGATGAAAATAACCCTGCTATTGAGTATTTAAAAATGAAAGGTTTTATCGTAAGTCGCCCACTTTCGGATACAGATTTAACCAGCAAAACCTTGTAAAAGAAATTGCTGCCTCCTTTGCAGCCATGAAACCAATGATTGATTTTTTAAACCATGCAGTGCAGTAGTTGTTAAAGCGTTTATTATTTTATTAAAAAAAATCAATTCAAATCCCAATTAACACTCCCATCTTTTTCATCTTTAATGGCAATGCCCAGCGTATTCAACTGGTTTCGGATTTTGTCGGATGTTGCGTAATCTTTTTTTGCTTTAGATTCTTTTCGGATTTCTATCAACAATTCCATCACACCCTGCAGGGTATTGATGTTGCGGCTAACCATACTGGTTAAACCAAATATATCTACCAGGTAAAAGGTAAATTGCTGCTGCATCAACGCCAGTGTACTACCTGCAATTGCGGTGGTTTTTACATGACCATCTTTTATGGAATTAATAACCGGTGCCAGTTCAAACATATTCGCCAATACTTTTGCGGTACTAAAATCATCGTTCATAAACTCTTCCAACTCATTTACCATTTTCAGCACTTTATCATTTAGCTCATTGTCTGTTGCCAACTGCTCAATGTCTATTGCCAATTTCCCCAGTACTTCAAAAGCTTCCCACAACCGCTTTAATGCTTTTTCACTTGCTACCAGGGCCTCACTGCCAAAATCAAGCGGACTTCTGTAATGACTTTGCAGAATAAAAAACCGTACCACCATTGGGTGAAAAGCCTGCGTAAGCAAGGGGTGATTGCCGCTAAACAGCTCTGTAAGCTTTATCACATTGTTGTAACTCTTGCCCATCTTTTTCCCATTGATGGTAATCATATTATTGTGCATCCAGTAGCGAACCGGTGCATGATGATTGCAGATAGTACTTTGTGCTATCTCACTTTCGTGGTGCGGAAACTGCAGGTCCATACCACCGCCGTGAATATCAAATTCAGCTCCTAAATATTTGGTTGCCATGGCAGAACATTCAATGTGCCAGCCGGGGAAACCCTCTCCCCAGGGGCTTGTCCAGCGCATAATGTGCTCGGGCGCTGCCGATTTCCAAAGTGCAAAATCTGTGCTGTTTCTTTTTTCGCTCTGTCCTTCTAGCTCACGGGATAGTACTTCACGGGAGCCGGAGTCCAGCAAATCTTCAATTACCCTTCCGCTCAGCTTTCCATAATCATGCGTAGCAGCATATTTTATTACATCAAAATATACCGAGCCGTTGGTTTCGTATGCATAACCTGCGGCAATAATTTTATTAATCATATTTATCTGCTCCACAATATGGCCGGTAGCGGTTGGTTCAATACTTGGCTCTACACAATTAAATTGCAGCATAGCCCAATGAAAAAGATTGGTGTATTTCTGCACCAGTTCCATCGGTTCCAGCTTTTCCAGCAGGGCTTTTTTACTCACTTTATCCTCTGCCTCCCTGCCTTCTTCTTCAAAATGCCCGGCATCGGTAATGTTTCGAACGTACCGCACTTTGTAGCCTTTGTGCGTTAAATACCGATACACAATATCAAAAGTAATGTACGGCCTTGCATGCCCCAAATGGCTTTCGCCACTTACCGTAGGGCCGCATACATACATGCCTACATGGCCGGGTGTAATTGATTGAAAAACTTCTTTTTGGCGGGTATATGAGTTGTAAATTTTTAAGGCCATTATTTGAGGGCTGTTTTTTAAAATGATTTTTTGGGAACCAGCTTTGCAGCAATATTCAACATCGTTGTGTCACTCCCTTGTACATATAAATCTTTATGGAACTTTTATTGCAATAATTGTTTGTGTGCAGCAAACTATTATAGTTAAACATCCTACCTGCAACAGCACAAAAAAGCATAAATATTTGTTTGAAAAAGCATAGTTGCAAATATAATTATTTCAATTGTTTATCGGTTTATTCAATATCGGCAATAATGGGGAAATGATCACTTAGCTTTTTAGCAATTCTGCCATATTGCCGCACAGAAAACAATGGATGCAGAAAAATATTATCAATCCGTAAGGTGGGGGCAATACCACTAAAGGTTCTGCCCAGCCCGGCGCCCTTTTCTACAAAAGCATTTTGCAGGCCCTCGCCAATTTTTTTATACGCATAGGAATTGGGTGCATCATTTAAATCACCGCAAACAATTACCCGGTATGGGCTGCTGTCGATGGCAGCTTTTATCCTATCGGCCTGAACCTGTCTTTTTATAAAGCCGCTCTTGAATTTACTTAATACATTTCTTGACTGTTGTATATCTGTCTTATTTTCAAGCGAAGGTTTATCTATGTAAGAAAGGTTCTCTTCACTAAATTTTAAAGATTGTAAATGGATATTAAAAACACGGATGGTATCTAAGCCTTTAACAACATCTGCGTACTGAAAATTAGAATTATAATCGAACGGAAAATATTGCATGGTCTGCTTATTAATGATAGGATATTTAGAAAAAATTATCAGACCAAAATGCTGGTGGTTTAAAAAGTCATCTTTAAAATTGTAGCTAAAAAAATAATGGGTGAAATGTAGTTTTGCTGCATATTCAAACACAGAAAAAAAGCTGTACCTGCGGTAATAGGCTGTGTTAAGGTTTATCAGCGTATCGCCAGCCACCATCTCTTGAAAGCAGGCGATATCAGGCTTGTATTCATTAATCAGGTCCATCATATTATCCCTTATATCCGGCCGTTGCTTATTGTATAAAATATCAAACTGTGCTACATTCCAGCTCATAATTCTACAATCACCTGCTTGTTTGGTTTCGCTAAAATGAGCCGTAAGCCTTGGAGGTAAAATATTGGTGAGGGGTTTATAAGCCAGCAAAATTGTAATAACAAATAATAAAGACCAGCCTGGCTTAACATACAACCAGAAAATAAAAAAGAGGCATAAACCCATGAACAAATAAAAAGCAGCCAACCACAATAATCCCACCGGCCACCAACTGGCAGAA
>JANPNY010000817.1:0-16910 GCA_031427745.1 Chitinophagaceae bacterium
GGGTAATTAAATCATTCGTTCAGGAAAAGGCGATGCTGGGCTTTTTTACTGCCAATAGTGAGGATTATAAAAAGAATGCCTTGGGCCTGGCGAAAACAGAAGCCATTTATTTTCCCAGCATGGCCCTGCTGATAGGAATTAGCACATTGGTAACAATTATGGTGGGTGCTTTGGATGTGGTGAATAACAAGGGAGGCACAACTGTAGGTACCATTGCAGAATTTGTACTGTATATCCAGATGCTTACATTTCCGGTTAGTGCCATAGGCTGGACGGCGAGTATGGCGCAACGTGCTGCCGCTTCTCAAAAAAGAATTAATGAATTTTTAGACACCAAATCTGCCATCGATGACCCAAAAGAAAAACTTCAGCCACCACTTAATAAAAGCATCAACTTTAAAAATGTAGATTTTACCTACAGCAATACGGGCATCCATGCCTTACAAAACTTTTCTTTGCTAATTAATCCGGGAGAAAAAATAGCCATTGTTGGTAAAACCGGGTCCGGAAAATCAACCATTGCCCAGTTGCTGTTACGTGTTTACGATCCGCAAACGGGTGAAATATCGTACGATGGCAAACCGCTTACCAGTATTGATCTTGCCTACCTGCGGGAAGGTATCAGCTATGTGCCGCAAGATGGCTTTTTGTTTAGTGAAACCATTCATAATAATATTGCATTTGGCCTTGCAACAGCTACGGAAGACACGGTAATTGCAGCAGCCCGGTTAGCCTGCATTCACAATGAAATTAATAGTTTTAAGGAAGGATATAAAACGATGATTGGCGAAAGAGGTGTTACCTTAAGCGGCGGTCAAAAACAACGGATTTCTATTGCACGAGCATTAATAAAAAAGCCTTCTATTGTAATATTTGATGATTGCCTGAGTGCAGTAGATGCTAAAACCGAAAAGGAAATTTTGAATAACCTGAATTTATACCTGCAGGATAAAACAGCCATCATTATTACCCACCGCATTTTTTCATTACTTGAATTTGATAAAATAATTGTGTTAGATGATGGTTTGATGGTAGAGGAAGGAACGCACAGCGAATTGTTGGCTAAGAATGGTTTTTATACCGAAATGTATAACCGGCAGCAACAAAATGAGCATGCTGTCGCATAAGAATAGTTTATGTAATTTGGACTTCTTACAACAAAAAATAATCCAACCTCTTGTAAACCAACCGGATTATTTTGCTATTTCAAAAACACCTTTATCTTTGCCATCATTAATAAATAAAAGATTTTTAATTAAAACATTCAAACTGTGGCGTACGACAACAACAACGACAAGAAAATGGAAAGCGTTTATAGCAAACGCATAAGGGCTGGCAAACGTAGAACTTACTTTTTTGATGTGAGGGAAACCCGGGGCAGCGATTATTATTTAACTATTACAGAAAGTCGCAAGCGTTTTGATAGCGATGGTTACGACAGGCATAAAATTTTTCTGTATAAGGAAGATTTTAATAAATTCATTAGAGGTTTAATTGAAGCGGTGGAATATGTAAAAACCGATTTGATGCCTGATTTTGATTTTGATGCTTTTAACCACGACACACCTTATGAAGGTGAAGAGGGTCAGGCAGCAACCGAAGCAACCCAACAGGTAGATACAGCTGCAACTACTGTTGAAACAGCACCTGAAACAATTCCAGCTAAAGAAGAAACTCCACCTGCCGCTCCAATAAATGTTGAGCCGTTAGATAATGGCAGCGATGTTGAAGTTGATAAATGGTAATATTAAAAAAGCCCTTTCTCTAAAAGAAGGGGCTTTTTTAATTTCCGGCACTTTACAAAAAAATGATAGCGGTTGTTATCGTTTAGTGAGTACTCATTAACTCCACATCGGGCTTCGATTCGTCTGTTAATTTCACCTTGCCTCTGTCGTTTCTTACAATCCTGGAATAAAGTGAAATTTCCTTATCAAACAAAAACCGGAAAAATAACTTCGTCCATGATGTATGGTAGAACAATGTATTGTAAAACGAAGGTGCCCCTTCCCTGATTTGTGGCAGGCGGTTCCAGGGAATAGAAGGGAAATCATGATGTTCGTTATGATATCCTACATTAAAAGCAACATTATTGAGCGGACCATAATAACTGTATGTTTCCTGCTCACCATGCGTAAGGTAATGCTCTTGAATCCATCTAGCACCCAACGGGTGCAGACCTACTGAAAAGAAAAAACTTAATAACAAAAAGACGATTGCTTTTGGTCCTAAAAACAAAATAACGGATGCAATAAAAGCAATTTGCACAGCCCAATTTAAAGCAACCCAACCATCAAAAGGCTTAATTTCTTTAAGACGTGATATTCTAAACACCTGGAACAGCGGATAGAACAATAGCCAGAGAATTTTACCAATAAAATAGTTGTTGATCAATTTAGCTTCCCAATGGTTGGGCAAATCCGCATCCAGTTCGTGCACTCCCTGAAATGAATGATGTTTGATGTGGTATCTTTCAAAAGAAACCGAACTTGGAAATAATTGAGGCATATTAGCTAATATCCCTGCAAGCCTGTTTGCTTCCGGCTTTTTAAAAAGTAACCGGTGAGCACATTCATGAATCATCACAAACAGCGCATGATCTGCAAAGGCACCAATTAAATACGCAGTTCCTACAACCAGCCACCAGGATTTGTCTGCAACAAACCATGCCAATACTATTTGTAAAGCAACAAGACCTATTATCGCAAAAATGGTATTAGGGTTTTTGCCAATTAAATCACGGATATGGGGATGTTGTTTAAGAATTTTTTTTGTTCTGATTCTGTGCGGTTCCGAAACGTCAGAGTAGATGAAGCTTTCTTTTTTTGTCATAATTGGCAATATATAGTGATTTTGGATTCAGTTGATTTTATGTTGATGGAATTTGCAAATTTACCCTATAAAATCATGAACTGAAATTTTATTTGATTGCAACGGCCAATAATACTTTTTTCGTAACACGTAAATTTTTCAAAAATCGATTCCGTCTGCACAACAGTTTTAGCCTATTTTTACAATTATTCACAAACACAAATGCTGATATGGAAATATTAAAAGGAAAAACTTTTGTAATAACCGGTGCATCTAAAGGCATCGGAAGAGCTTTGGCGGAAGCTTTGTCACTGCATAATACCAATCTTGTTTTAATTGCCAGAAGCAAAAGCGCATTGGAGCAGGTGCAACAAATAGCAATCGCCAATGGCAGTAACTGTACAATTTTTTGTGGAAATATTACTGACGAGCAATTTGTAAATAATGCTGTAAAGGAATCCCAGCTTCAATTTGGACAGATCAATTTTTTAATCAACAATGCCGGATTTGGTATTTTTAAGGACACGGAAAAAATAAGTGCTGCCGAATGGGATGATGTTTTTGCTACTAACGCAAAAGGGACTTTTTTGATGAGCAAAGCAGCTATTCCTTTTATGAAAGCACAGCAGTTTGGTCATATCATTAATATTGCAAGCGATGTTGCCAAGAGGGTTTTCGCTGGTGGGTCTTTGTACTGCGCCAGTAAATATGCGCAGGACGCTTTTAGTATGGCCATTCGCAAAGAGTTAAGACCATTTAAGGTAAAGGTGAGTGTGGTTTACAGCGGCCTGGTGGATTCTTCTTTTCATGCCGAACCACAGGGTGATAACAGTCATGAGCAATGGCTTAAAAATGAAGATATGGCCAATGCAATTATTTATATTGCTGCCCAGCCACCTCATGTAGTAATTGATGAGTTAATGATACACCCCACTTTCCAGGATTATTAATATTATAACAGACCGAGTATATGCAGCACGGTTCAAAACAATTATTGCATTAGCACATACGGCTTGCCACCAAAGAATTTTCTTAGAGAATCCCTTGCCCTGAGCGTATCGGAAACAGGCGTTGTAAAAGGCATAACCAACTGGTATCTGCTGCTATCTGCTTTTATTATTTCTACTTTGTGACCGTAGTCGGTAAGTTTTGCAAAAGCCTTGTTGACAGCTGCTTCCGACGGATATTCTTTAATTACAATCCGGAAATTATTACTGTCTGTTTTTACTGGCACAACAGGTTTTGCCACCAAAACTGTATCTGGTGCCAATCTAACTAATGTGTCTGTTTTTATGGTATCAATAAATACCTGTTCCTGTTGAACAGGTTCAGGTTCTTTTTTATTAGATAAATAATAATAAACACCCAGGCATGCTAAAACAAAAAGGGCCAGCACAAAAACAATTAGTACGTTACGCTGACTATGGTCTTTTTTTGCTTCGCTTTCAAACGAAACCTGTTCTTCCAGTTTTTCTTTTATTTGTTTTGGAGCCTCTTCTATTTTGGGGGTAATAAACTGGCCTTGAATAAATTCGTAATCTCCAGACTGGTTTTTTTGTATGGTACCTACACCTTCAATTATTAGCGGTTTGCCAATATTTAAAAACTGTTTGGCCAACATGCAATAACTCTCCAAATCGGATGTGGCCAGAGGTTTAATTTTTCTTGTTTGCTGAACTATGTAATTGATCAGTGCCTCATCTTCAATTGCCCTAAGATTATATTCGTATGAAAAGGCATTCTCCGGCATCTCAAAATCTTTTTCATTATCACCGGGCAATGCCACTGAGGGGTTTAAAGAAAGAGAACCAATACCTTGAAGTGTTACCTCTTTTTGCTGATATAAATGCTGAACGATGAGTTGCTCAATTTTCACTGTCTTTCTTTTGGTGTTAACAAACCTACCTAATATTGATCAATTTGCAAAAACAGGCAATTTATTATTGGTTAGCTTTGCAAAATGTTGACTGAAAAAGAAACTGAATTTCTTCGATATTGGGAACAAAACCGGGATCGCCAAAGTACGGTAATGAGTAAGATTAGCCGTGGTTTACCCATGGCAGTATTGTTTGCCCTCCCGATACTTCTTTTAGTATTATCGGTTTGGATTTTTTTCCCTGATTGGTACATGAAAATTTCTAAAACAACTCCGGGAATGTTTATTACCGCTATTTTTGCAATGTTTGGGGTTATATTATTCTATTCTTTTTTCAGGATGCAGTTTAAATGGGAATCCAACGAACAATTGTACCAGGAAATGAAAATAAAAGAAGATGCTTCAACCAAAACTTCAGATAATCAATTTAACAGTCAAACCAATATTTAGTATGCGTTCAAAAAATTATTTTATTCTTGCTCTTTTCGTTTTTTCATTGTATGCCTGCAGCAAAACCAGCAATAGCAGGGTCAATAATTGTGTATCTACCAATGGAGTTCCAACAACAGCAGAAGTTGACAGTCTTCAGAGATATTTAACCAGTAAAAGTATTACAGCAACCAAAGATTCCCGTGGTTTTTTTGTAGAAACACTTGGCGCCGGTTACGGCATTGATAATCCTTTGCCCAATTCGAATGTTACTGTAAAGTATAAAGGTACCTTAACCAATGGAACTGTATTTGATTCTACTGCCACTGGTACAACAGCATCATTTCCATTAGGTGGGGTAATACTTGGTTGGCAATATGCCATACCCCAAATGAAAAAAGGTGCTATTATTAACTTATACCTGCCGCCATCATTAGGTTATGGGTGTTCCGCTTCCAGTAAAATACCGACTAGCTCAATTTTAATTTTCAGGGTAGAACTTGTAAACTTTTAAATACCTGTTTTGAGCCACGAAGCCATTTCCATATTTGATATGTTTAAAATTGGCATCGGCCCTTCCAGTAGCCATACGCTTGGCCCCTGGAAGGCGGCTTTGCTTTTTTTACAATCATTAGAAAAAGATAACCGGCTTAAAGAAGTACATTCATTAAAAGTGTTATTGTATGGATCACTTGCTAAAACAGGCGTTGGTCATGGAACCGCAATTGCTGTGCAGTTAGGACTTTGCGGGGAAGATCCCGTAACTTTTGATGTTACAGCCATAGATAAAAGCATCGCTCAGATAAACGAGACTCATCAATTAATTCTCGCCGGAAAATATCCGGTTGATTTTAACCCGGCTGATGATATTGAGTTTTTAATTACAGAATCATTACCGTTTCATCCCAACGCACTTACTTTTTTAGTTCAGCTACAAAATGACGACAACTTTGCAGAAACCTATTATTCAATCGGTGGGGGTTTTGTAGTTAAAGAGGGCGAGTTCAGCAATGGGAAAAATTCAACGGTACTTCCTTTTCCCATTAATACGGCCAAAGACCTGCTGCATTGGTGTATGAAAACCGGCATGACGATTAGCGAAATTGTATTGGAAAACGAAACAAGTTGGCGGACAGAGTTGGAGACCAAAAAGCAAGTATTGAATATTTGGCGGGTGATGAAGGAATGTATTTACAGGGGTTGCCACACACAAGGTATTTTACCAGGTGGCCTTAATGTAAAAAGAAGAGGCTTTGATTTAAACAAAAGATTGTTAAGAGACAGTAGTTACACCGATTATGAAAGTTGGTTATCCTGCATTTCGGCAGGTGGAAATAATTTCACCTATATATTGGACTGGGTTAGTTGTTTTGCACTTGCGGTTAACGAAGAGAATGCTTCATTTGGCAGAGTAGTTACGGCGCCCACCAATGGCGCTGCCGGCGTGATACCTGCTGTACTCCAATACTATATTTGTTTTTGTGATGGCGCTACCGAGGATAAGATTATCCAGTTTTTGTTAACTGCAAGCGAAATTGGCAGCATCTTTAAAAAAGGAGCCACCATTTCTGCAGCCATGGGTGGTTGCCAGGCAGAAATTGGTGTGAGCAGCGCAATGGCAGCCGGTGCATTAACGGAAGTTATGGGCGGTTCTCAGCGGCAAGTTCTAATGGCAGCAGAAATTGCCATGGAACATCACCTGGGCCTTACCTGCGACCCTATTGGAGGGTTGGTACAAATACCTTGTATAGAACGCAACACCATGGGTGCAATTAAAGCAATTACTGCCAGCCAGCTGGCACTTCAAAGCCAACCCGATTTTGCCAAAGTAAGTTTGGACGGTGTCATAAAAACGATGTGGGACACAGCACTGGACATGAACAGTAAATACAAAGAAACTTCTGATGGCGGCCTTGCCATTAATATACCGATTAGTTTAAGTGAATGCTAAATTTTGAATCTTCTTTTAATAGTCATACGAATCAGTTTTTTATCCGTTTTTAGTTATATTAAAAGGTCTGGATAAATACTTATTAGGGTGACTTTCAAGTTATTTTTTTAAATTAAATACCGTATTTCCTTTTAATATCCCGGTCATTCTCCCGTTCTTTAATTGATTCTCTTTTATCGTATATTTTTTTGCCTTTGCCAAGCCCTATTTCCATTTTAAAAAATCCTTTTTCTGTTAGGAAAATTTTTAACGGAATAATAGAGTAGCCTTTCTCTTTTGTTTTGGCTTCCCATTTGCGAAGTTCTCTTTTATTGAGCAGTAGTTTTCTTTCCTGCATGGGCTGGTGGTTATTGTAAGTGCCATAGGTATATTCGGAAATGTGTAAACTTTTTACATACAACTCTCCCTTATCAAAATAACAGTAGCTATCATTGAAACTGGCTTTACCGCTTCGCAAGCTTTTAATTTCCGTTCCGGCCAATACAAGTCCCGCTATGTATTTGTCTTCAAAAAAATATTCGTGATACGCCTTGCGGTTACTGATTTCCATAATGTAAAAATAAAAAACAGCAGCCACATTAAATTGATGACTGCTGTTTATAAAAAAGTTTGCTACTAATTCTTAAATAACACCAACAACGAAGTCATCATTTCCTTCAACTCCTTTCTTGGCACTATAAAATCCAAGAAACCATGCTCCAGTAAAAATTCACTTCGTTGAAATCCTTCGGGCAAATCTCTTTTGATAGTTTCTTTAATTACTCTTGGTCCTGCAAAGCCAATAAGAGCAGCCGGTTCGCCACAAATTATATCACCCAGCATTGCAAACGATGCAGTGGTACCTCCAAAAGTTGGATCGGTGCAAAGTGAAATATACGGAACCTTTGCATCTGCCAGCAGCGATAATTTAGCAGATGTTTTTGCCAATTGCATTAACGAAAAGGCACTTTCCATCATCCTGGCACCGCCGCTCTTGTTAATTATCATGAAAGGGATTTTTTTCTCCAGGCAATAATCGCATGCCCGGCTAATTTTTTCTCCCATTACACTTCCCAGGCTGCCACCAATAAATTCAAAATCCATGCAAGCTACCACAAGGTCGTGTTGATTAACTTTTCCATGGGCTACTGTGATGGAATCATGAATTTCGGTTTTGGAATATGTTTCCTCCAAGCGTTTACCGTAAGGCTTTAAATCAACAAAATTCAGGTAATCTTTCGAAACAATGCCTGCAAAAAGTTCTTTGTATTCTTCCTCCTGATCAAACAAAATTGTAAAATATTCTTCACTGCCTATACGATGGTGGTAACTGCAGTTTGGACATACATACAGGTTCTCTTTTAAATCGGATATTGTGCAAGTATGTTTACACGATGGACATTTAGACCAAAGACCTTCCGGCGCATCGGCCTTGTCTTTTGTTTCTGTAAGTATCCCCTTTTTCTTTCTTTTAAACCAACCGGTAGAGGTTTTAGATGTGGCCTCTGTACCAGTACTTTCATCACCCAACAGAAAGTCGAAATCATCTTCTTTTGACATATGCAGACTTATTAAATATTCTTTGTAAATCTTTAAGGCAGTAGCTTTTTACAATTAATTGCAGCTAAAAATAACTTAGCTGTAGCTTTAAATTTTAAGCATTGCGGTTAATACAATTTAAATCGTCAAAAGCAACTTCTAATCTTTTTATAAAAGTTTCTTGTCCTTTGCGTAACCAAACCCTTGGATCGTATTGCTTTTTGTTTGGCTTGTCAGCACCTTCCGGGTTACCGAGTTGCCCCTGCAGATAACCTTCATTCTTTTTGTAATTGTTTAAAATACCCTCCCAAAAAGCCCACTGCAAATCGGTATCAATATTCATTTTAATAGCACCGTATCCAATAGCCTCCCTTATTTGATGCTGCGGAGATCCGCTACCACCGTGGAATACAAAATAAACCGGCTTAGCACCTGTTTTCAATTCTCTTTCAATATATACCTGGCTGTTGTTTAAAATTTCTGGTCTTAATTCTACATTACCTGGTTTGTAAACACCGTGTACATTTCCAAATGCAGCGGCTACTGTAAACATATTACTTACTTTGCCAAGTTCTGTATAAGAGTAGGCAACATGTTGTGGCTGTGTGTATAATTTATCGTTCTCAACATCACTGTTGTCTACACCATCTTCTTCACCGCCTGTAACACCTAATTCAATTTCTATACTCATTCCCAATGGGGCCATGCGTTTAAAAAATTCTACAGAAGTGTGTATGTTTTCTTCAATGGGTTCTTCACTTAAATCAAGCATGTGAGAGCTAAAAAGCGGTTGACCTTTTTCTTTGTAAAACTGTTCACCGGCATCTATCAAACCACTTATCCAAGGTAACCATTTTTTTGCAGCATGGTCGGTATGCAAAACTACAGGTACGCCATAATGTTTTGCCACATTGTGCACATGCAAGGCTCCGGAAATGGCGCCCGAAATATTTGCTTGTAATTTATCGTTGGGCATTCCTTTTCCTGCAATAAACTGGGCACCGCCATTGCTGAACTGTATAATAACCGGGGAATTTACTTTTGCTGCTGTTTCTAAAGTAGCATTGATTGTATCTGTACCGATGCAGTTAACCGCTGGTAACGCAAACTGGTTATTTTTGGCATCATTATAAAGCGCTTCTAATTCTTTACCGAATAAAACGCCTGAACTGTATTTACTCATATTTGGTTGTTTTTGCACAAAAGTAAAGGAATTTAACTTTCTTTATCATGTATTACGTGATATTAAAAGCCGACACTTTTATACCATTTCTTTACTAATTACACTTTGGGTTAGCATTTAAATAATTTTCTGTTGCTTGCAAATAGCCCTTAATAGTTTTTTTTTGCCGATAGACTCTTTTGCTATCTAATATTTTTTGTTTGTTCAACAAGTTGCTTAAAATAAGATGGTGCCTTCAATAACCTGTTGCCATACCAACTAAACATTTCACCATCTACTAAAATGATAGTCGTTCCCGGTAACTGCCTTTTCAGTTCCTCAATATGTTTTTGTTTAAAAGGGTAGGGTTCAGTTGATAAGAGTAATAGCTTACAATCTTTTGCAATTATATCGTTTATTTCAACTGTGGGGTATCTCTCTACATCTGCATACAAATTTAAATACCCACAATAATTAAGCATGTCGCTGATGAATGTATCGCCACCAACGGCCATATAGGGAGCTCTCCAGATAAGATAACAGGTTTTTATTTTGTTTGCATTGAAAGGTAAATTTTTGAAACCGGTTTCTATTTCAATCATCAACTGATGTGCTGTTGATGCTGTTTTTGTAAGCTGACCGATATCATTAATCATTTCCAAAGCATCCTTCAAATTGGAGACATCAGAGACCCACACAGGAAAATGCTTGCTTAATTCCATTATCTGGTCTTCAACATTTTCTTCCTTATTTGCAATGATTAAATCGGGGTTTAAACTTTTAATTTTTTCGATATTAATATTCTTTGTTCCACCTACAATGGCTTTAGTTTTTTGCCAATTGGCGGGATGAACACAAAATTTAGTTATGCCAACTACATTGGTTTCTAAACCGAGATAATATAATAATTCAGTTTGAGAGGGTACAAGTGAAATAATTCTTACAGGCTTTGCTAAAAACTCTCTGGTTGAATGTAATAACATTATGTAAAATTATACAAATGCGCTACACAAAAAAAACTGCAAAAATTACTTTTAAAAGAGTGGGGGAGAGGGCTGAAAACAAGAACTTCCACAGGGTCTAGTTTTCATAGTCTGTGGAAGTAAGCTTGGTGAATGTTCTTGTTAGGGAACATTCTGGGATCTTGAATGCTTTGAGGGGTTTCCTCTCCGGAAATCGTTCAATTTCCGTTTTTCAGTGTTGATCTTTTCTTTGCCATCATCGCTTTTTACAGCATAGGCTTAGGATATTGGTTTTTAATTGGCTTTTGAGTTATCATCGCTTTTTACGGCATAAACTCAGAACATTGGATTTGGTTTTTTGGGTCATCATCGCTTTTTACGGCATAGTCCCAGGATTTGGTTTTCGGTCTTCTTTAGAAATTGGATTTCTGTAGTTTTCAATAGGAAATCGGTTATTGTTTTTCTTTTGTTTGGAAACTGAATTTAAAACGACGGATTGCCATTTTTATTTTAAATGTTAAAAAAAACTTCATTATTTTTTACTTCCTTTTCTTTTTCTTAACTGCAATACAAACAAAAAATAGTGAGACTTATTGTTATAAAATGCAGCACCAGCATGCACTCTGCAACAATATATTCTTTGATTAGTGAAATGCAGGCTGTCTCTTAAAAATGCTGTAGCGTGTTAAGCTCAACTTATCAAATAGTATTTTATAATTAATGGGAAATTCTTTTTGCCAATAAACAAGAACATCCACAGCTGTATTAAATACAAACTGTGGATGTAAACTTGGTGAAGAAACCTTTCGGCATCTTCGGGATCTTAAATTTTTTGAGGGGCTTCCTCTCCAGAAATAATTCATTTCCGGTTTCAGTGTGTTGGTTTTTTTCTGCCATCATCGCCTTTTACAGCATAGGCTTAGGATATTGTCTTTAATTGGCTTTTGAGTTATCATCGCTTTTTACAGCATAAACCCGGAATATTGAATTTGGTTTTTCAAGACATCTTGCTTTTTATTGCAATCAGTCTCTGGATTTGGTTTTTGGTTTTTTATAGAATTTGGATAAAATGAATTTCGTACAGATACGCTGTTTTTTTCTGTATAATAAATTAGTAAAAAAGCAAAAAATAGAAGTTGACTGATATTGGATTTTTTCAGCTTTTATTAAGATCTTGGATAGAAATCTTATTGGTTAATCTGGATATTGGAATGGATTGATAATTAAAACATATCAATCAACTTCTGATACAAATGTCATCTAATAACCTGATACAATAAAGAGAAAAACTGCCCTGTTTATCTGGCAGTATAAATACCGGCACTATAGTATGATTACCGTACTATTACTACCGCATTATACGTAATGTTCCCAAACCAACAGTTTGTTACAAATTCTTTTTTATAAAATTGGTTAATAATACGGGATGGTGAGGAAGGAAAAAAGCTGGCTTCGTTAATTTAATTTTAAGTAGTTTTTTGTCTGTGCTTTTACGGTTCTCAAAAAAATGAGTTTACAACCTTCACTAATAAATAAAGAGGATTTTTTCAATCAGTGAACATTTATACAAAATTAAATACCAGTAAATGCTATTTTCAAAAGCATAAAAAAGCTTCCACAGAAAATCTGTGGAAGCGGCGTCCTGACTCATTCTTGGTAAAGTCAAAACAAAATCATTTGGTGGTTTCTCAGGTTTACAAAATCAAAACAGAACGCTGCTTTTCATTTACTTATCAAAATAAGTAATACTGGAAATGATTTTATAATTTTCTAAAGGTTTGGATTAGGCCTGTTAACTTTTGGGTTTGGTTTGTTTTTCAAAAGGACATATTAATAATTCGTTTTCTACACTGTACCGGATCAATTGGTTTTCTCAGGAATATTTTTCCGTCGACGTCATTTGTTTTATTTAAACAACTGACAGGCATTTATCGCAAAAAATAAGAAGGAAGTTGACTGATACTGGATTATATCTTTGCTTTTCAGTGATATTGGTTTTAATCTGGTTTAGGTTTTGTCAGGATTTTTTGGACAAGATTGATATTAAATCTCTATCAATCAACTTCGATACAAATATTGTTCACATTTTGTTCACAGAAAAGAGCATTAACGCCCGATTTTTTTTTTATAAGTAAATACTTATTAACAAGAAAATTTACCATATTTAAACTGGTTAGGTACGATAAAAAAAAACGTACTTCTACGGCTTTTTTAAAAATGAAAGTTGTAAAAAAAATAGTGCTGCATCGTTTAAATGCAGCACCATCTTCATTTAGCGTCTATATAGTATTTTTCCGTATCCCTATTTTGTAAGACTTTGAATAATGTCGTACTTAGTAACAATATGAAAGGTTCCTCCTTCATCTTTACTCAACACGGCACCGTTTTCTTTGTTAATAAAGTTACTCAGTCTTTCTACAGGAGTATCAAAAGCAACTTCCGGATAAGCTTTTTTCCATTACCTCACTTACCGATTTTGAAACAATGCCAGGATCGTTCAATAATTTATCAAACAGGCCACCTTCCGATATGGCTCCCACATTAACTCCTTTATCAATTACCGGAATATTTTCAATCTCATATTTTTTCATCATTGCAATAGCCGTTGATACAATGTCAGTTGACGTTAATACCAATAATTTTTGCGTGCCACGTCCGCTTATTAAATCTTTAAAAGTTTTCACTTCTAAAAAACCTCTTTCTATCATCCATTGGTCGTTATAAATTTTTCCAACATAACGGCTGCCGTGGTCGTGAAAAATACATACAACCACATCATCTTTTTTTAATTGATCTTTAAGTTGCAATACGCCCTGCAAACAGCTTCCGGCACTGTAGCCTATAAAAATTCCTTCCTCTTTTGCAATACGCCTTGCCATAATTGCACCATCTTTATCAGTAACCTTTGTGAAAGCGTCAATCATCGCCATATCATAATTCTGTGGTACAAAATCTTCTCCAAAACCTTCACTTATATATGGATATACTTCTTTTTGATCAAGCTCGCCGGTTTCAAAATATTTTTTTAATAAGCTGCCATAACTGTCAATTGCCCAAACTTTAATATTGGGATTTTTTTCTTTTAAATATTTTGCAGTTCCTACAATGGTGCCTCCTGTGCCGGTAGCAACCACCAAATGCGTAACCTTGCCTTCGCTTTGCTCCCATATTTCTGGTCCGGTTTGTTCGTAATGCGCCTGCCTGTTGGCAAGATTATCATACTGGTTAACATACCAGCTATTCGGAACTTCTTGCGCAAGTCTTTTACTTACAGAATAATAGGAACGGGGGTCTTCCGGTTCTACATTGGTAGGGCATACAATAACCTCGGCACCTACTGCTTTTAAAATATCTGCTTTTTCTTTCGATTGTTTTTCCGTTGTGGTGAAAATGCACTTGTAGCCTTTTACACAGGCCGCCAAAGCCAGCCCCATGCCGGTATTTCCGCTTGTTCCTTCTATAATGGTACCGCCGGGTTTTATTTTACCTTCTTTTTCTGCCACCTCCAGCATCTTTAATGCCATACGGTCTTTGATACTATTGCCAGGATTAAAATATTCAACTTTTGCCAATACAGTGCAAGGCAGGTCTTTAGTGATTTTGTTTAGCCTTATCAGCGGTGTATTGCCAATTGTCTCCAAAATGTTGTTAAGCCACATATTATTATAATTTTTTGGCAAAGATAATTTTATCCTGCTATCAAAAGGTTGAAAAACAACGCTGCATTTTAACCACATCTTAATTACACATGGTTCTTTATCTTTGCCCACATAAAAACAGGTTTGGTATGGCATTGATAAAAAGCATTTCGGGCATTAGAGGTACTATTGGTGGTAAAACCGGAGATAACCTTACTCCACTGGATATTGTAAAATTTACGGCTGCCTATGGCACTTTATTATTAAATGAAAAAGGCAAAGATAAAGATACATCTCCGGGAAAAATTGTAGTTGGCCGTGATGGTCGCATCAGCGGCGGAATGGTAAAAAATCTTGTAATAAGTACATTAACCGCTCTTGGCTTTGATGTAATTGATGTTGACTACAGTACCACACCCACTGTAGAAATGGCTGTTGTATTTGAAAATGCTGCCGGCGGCATCATACTAACAGCAAGCCATAACCCAAAAGAATGGAACGCCTTAAAATTATTGAACAGTAAAGGTGAATTTATTAATGCTGATGAAGGTGCAAGAGTGCTTGAAATAGCAGCAAAAGAAGATTTTATTTTTGCCTCAGTAGATAAACTAGGCGCTGTTATTAATGACAACAATTCTTTACAAAAACATATAGATGCTGTAGTAAATTATGATTTAGTGGATATCGCTGTTATTAAAAAAGCTAAATTTAAAATTGTTGTAGACGCTGTAAACAGCACCGGCGCAATAGCTGTACCGGCCTTATTAAAAGCATTGGGTGTAAAGGATATTGAACTGCTTAATGGCGAAGTAAACGGCCGGTTTGCACACAATCCAGAGCCATTACCCGAGCATTTAAATCAATTAAGCCAGGAAGTAGTAAAACAAAATGCCAGTCTTGGTATTGCGGTTGATCCCGATGTGGACAGGTTATGTTTTGTATGTGAGGATGGTAGTATGTTTGGTGAAGAATATACGCTTGTGGCGGTGGCAGATTACGTTTTAAGTAAAAGAAAAGGAAACACTGTTTCCAACATGAGTTCTACAAGAGCTTTAAGGGATGTAACTGAAAAACATGGCGGAAAATATTTTCCAAGTGCTGTTGGTGAAGTAAATGTGGTAACAAAAATGAAAGCGGTAAATGCTGTAATTGGAGGAGAAGGTAATGGAGGCATTATTGTGCCTGATTTACATTACGGGCGGGATGCTTTAATTGGGATTGCCTTGTTTTTAACTCATCTTGCCCAGGATAAAAAAAGCATCCGGCAGTTAAGAAATACTTACCCTCATTATTTTATCAGCAAAAATAAAATTACACTCGAGCACAATGTTGATGTGAAAACATTATTTGAAAAGATAAAAGTAAAATATAAAAATCAACCCATTAATGCAGAAGATGGGCTTAAAATTGAGTTTGATACCGACTGGGTTCATTTAAGAACAAGCAATACCGAACCTATCATCCGGATTTATGCTGAAAGCAATTTTGAAACTACTGCCGAAAATATTGCACGTAAACTGATGAAGGATATTAAGGAAGTGATGTAGTTTTTTGGGCTTCTGAATTTATAAAGTGTAGCGCCAGAGTATACAGGATGTTTCGCTTTTTGCAAACAGTTTCTTCCTACAGCAGTTTAATATTTTTGATTATAAAAAAACATCAACCCTTCCGGGGTTTGGGGCCAATGAGAATTTATTTAGACAATGCAGCAACAACCCAACTAGACACAGCAGTCTTGGATGCCATGCTTCCTTTTCTTACAGAAAAATTTGGCAATCCTTCCTCCATTTATTCTTATGGGAGAGAAACAAGGATGGCCATTGAACAGTCAAGAAAATCAGTTGCTAAAATATTGAATGCTCACCCGGCCGAAATATTCTTTACCAGTGGTGGTACTGAAAGCAGTAACACGGCGATTTTGGCTGCCGTGCATGATTTGGGTTGTGAGCACATTATTACCTCCGCCATTGAACACCATGCCACGCTGCATACAGTAGATTATCTCGATAAACTTGATCTTGCTAAAGTAAGTTATGTAAAGCTGCTCCGTAATGGACATGTTGATTTAGACGACCTTGAAAAATTACTGGCAGGTACTGATAAAAAATCATTAGTAACATTAATGCATGCCAATAACGAAATAGGAAATATACTTGACATAAATGCAGTGGGTGAATTGTGCAAATTATACAATGCTATTTTTCATAGTGATACTGTGCAGACGGTTGGTCATTATCCGTTTGATTTAAGAAATACACCTGTTCATTTTATTACGGGTGCTGCTCATAAATTTCATGGTCCAAAAGGTGTTGGAATTATTTACATAAATGAGAACGTGCGCATTAAACCTATTGTACATGGAGGTTCGCAGGAACGTAACATGCGTGCAGGTACAGAAAATATTTACGGTATCGTAGGTTTTGCAAAAGCATTAGAATTTGCAATGCAGCATTATGAAAATGATAGTGCATTTATTGGAACTTTAAAATATTACATGCATGAGCAATTAAAAAAGCACATTCCTGGTGTAGGTTTTAATGGCGATGTTTTAGGCAGGAGTTTATAC
>JANPNY010000818.1:0-4690 GCA_031427745.1 Chitinophagaceae bacterium
CAATCCAACCATTGATCCTGCAGAAGGCATTGCCATCAAAAGAAGAATTGACAAGAGCAACCAGGATAGGACAGATATGGTGGAATACATTGACGCTTATTTTTTAGATATCTATAAATCAATACAACCAAGAACGGACGCAACCATCAATACGGAAAGTCCTGCATGGGCCATTGACAGATTATCTATTTTAGCATTAAAGATTTACCACATGCAGGCAGAAGCAAACCGCAACAACGCCACTGCGGAACACGTAAAAGCCTGTACCGATAAGGTTTCTATCCTGCTGGAACAACGGAAAGATTTATCGCAGGCCATAGATGTTTTGCTGAATGATATTGCTAATGGCGACAAATACATGAAGGTTTACAAGCAAATGAAAATGTACAACGATCCATCTTTAAATCCTATTTTGTACCAACAAACGGGCAACTAAATGCCGGCACCTGCACATATATTAGTTATACGTTTTTCTGCAATGGGAGATGTTGCTATGACGGTTCCTGTTTTAAAAAACCTGCTGCAACAAAATCAACATTTGCAGATTACAGTTGTATCCAATGCTTTTTTTAAACCGTTATTTTCCGGACTGGAGCGATGCGATTTTCATCCTGCCTATTTAAAAAAAGAGCACAAGGGCGTTGGCGGCATGTATCGACTTTATAAGGAATTAAGAGCACTCAATCAATTTACAGCAATTGCAGATTTGCACGGCGTTTTAAGATCATTCAATCTGCGGTTATTTTTTGGTTTTTCCGGCATTCCGATAGCTGCAATTGATAAAGGCCGAAAAGAAAAAAAGTTGCTAACTCTTAAAGAACATAAACAACTTGTACAACTACCCACTTCTTTTGAACGATATGCTGTTGTTTTTCAAAAACTGGGCTACACTTGTGCGTTAAAAAATGAGCAACCCATTTTCTCCAAACAACTATTGCCGGTTGCAGCAAAGGATTTTTTTGCAGGAAAAGGAAAAGTAATCGGCATTGCGCCTTTTGCTCAGCATTTACAAAAAATGTATCCCATCCAACGAACCAAAAATGTGGTGAAAGCTCTATCAGATGCAGGCCACAGTATTTTATTATTCGGCGGCGGCCAACAGGAAATGGAGGTTTTACAGCAATGGCAGGATGAAATAAAAGGGAGTGTATTTTGTGTAGCGGGTAAATTTTCCTTTGCAGAAGAATTGGCCATCATCAGTAACCTTACCCAAATGCTAAGCATGGACTCTGCTAATATGCACTTAGCATCTTTGTATGCGGTGCCCGTAATAAGCATATGGGGAGCCACCCATCCATTTGCCGGCTTCTATGGTTGGGCGCAGCCTATTGAAAATATAATTAGCATAGATATCTATTGCCGACCTTGTTCCACATTCGGCAATAAACCATGTTACCGCGGCGACTTTGCCTGTATGATGAGGATTGAAGAAAATACGATTATTGAAAAATTAGATCAATTGTAATTTTACCAGGCAGCAGTATGTCTCTCTTCGTTAGTTCCAAACTGGCTTTTATAAAAAAAGCACTTAAAACACCGGACTAACTCCTCCCGGCCTAAACGTTCTTTCCCTGCCATCGCCAGCACCCGTTGATTGTTTTGCAGCCACTCCAAAATTTTTCAGGCTGTAGGTAAACGTTAGCATAAAATACTGCTGCAATACCTGGCTTTGGGCATCTTCAATATATGCACCCGTAACGGTTCTTGTAATACTTTGGTTTTGCTTTAGCAAATCAAACACAGAAAGCTTTAGTTCACCTGCTTTTTTCGTTAAGAATTTTTTACCTACAGCAGCATTCCAAAGCCAGTAGCTCTGATTAAACCCGGCTGCCAATCCACTGTTGGTTTGATTGTTTATATCATTCTGTATAAACCATCCTTTTTTATTCAGCAGGTTCATTTGCAAACCTGCTGATTGGTTTACATACCGGGAGGATGAATTGGTTACCGATACCGTTTTTGCCTCATTGATACTGGCACTGTACAATACATTAAAATCAACATATTCACTGATATTACTTGCCAGTACAACACCTGCGTTATAAATATAATTATTAGTAGTGGTGGGCCGGTAATTTACCTGCCCCGGTAACCTTGAGTACACAAACCCTGCATTTAAATTAACGGTTGTTTTAATTAGTTTAACTGGCAAACTGTAGGTGAAAAATGTTCGCAGACTTTTATACCCATCCAGGTTTACAGGCTTGGTTAATTGAGATCCTTTTTTAATTAAAATATTTTGCTGGATAACTGTATCCTTTAATGCAACATAAGTGCCGTTGGAAATATAATCACTAACTGTTTGCAAAAAGATATTGGCAAAAAAACTACGTGAGGTTTTTGAATTAGTGTGGGAGTAGCGGCCGCTAAAGAAATTACTGAAAGATTGCTTCAAATTGGGGTTGCCACTGCTTACCCGTAAAGGATTGGATAAGTTAACCACATCCTGTAACTGGTTTACACTGGGAAAGCTGGTAGATGCCCTGTACATAATTCGTATGTTGCTGGAGGTTGATAATTTTTTGCGCCACATAGCATTGGGTAGAAAATTAGAAAAGGTTTGATTAACAACAAATGCTTTTGGAAAAATCCGCTGACTCTCCAACAGCGAATGTTGATAATTTACTCCAATAGAAAATTGCTCATCCGTGCTTGAGTTCAAGCGGTAATTGATACCTGCATTGTTGGTGGTAATTGTATTATCAAACCGGTTAGATAAGCTGGTATCGAACCGGGTATATTTATCACCATCAAAACCAAAAGTTTGCTGATCTGCTTTATTTTTTTGAACGGATGGGGTGTAATCAATTTGCAGTTGTCCCTTTTTTCCGATTGGTTCTGTGTAAGCAATATTTCCCCCAACGGTGTTACCGCTGCTGGCGTTGTCGTAATATTGATTTTGTACGGAATCTGTAATGCCGCCATTGTAAAAACGATACAGCGCATTGGTTATACTTTCTCCATCATTTTTAGTGTAAGCTGTATTTATTCCAAAAGAAATGGTACGGCCTTTTTTTGGAAATGAATGCCGGAACAGGATACTGTTGCGGAGGTTATAGCCGTTGCGATCGGAGCTGCTTTTGTTAACCGAAGTATTTAAACTATCAGCCTCTTCATAAAAGTTTTGGAGGGCAGAAACAGACCTTAAATTATTTTTTTGAAAGCTTAAACTGGGTATGATAAAAATTGAATTGGAAGAGTCTATTTTATACTCAAGCCGCAAATTAATACGATGGTTGTAATTACCTGTAATCGCATTGCTCTTTTGGTAACTGAACAGGCTTTTTGGATTAAAGAAGGTTTCTGTATTTACAATTGATTCGTTGTTGTTGCTGCTGTTATTAAAAAAGTAACTGCCGGTAATGGTTGCTTTTTTGCCCCATTGACTACTGTAGTTAATACCAAATGCATTGGTTTTACTGATACCATTGGCCTGCCCTACAGCAAAATTCTCTGTTGATCCGCCACCTCCTCTGCCGCTGCCACCTCGTCCACCACCCTGTCCCCTGCCTGCGCTGTTGGTAAGCCCCAGCAAGTCCTGTGATCCAAAGTTTTGCTGATTGGTATTGTTAAAATTAGCCACCAACGAAATGCGTCGGGCAGCTTTAAAAAAACTCATATTGCCACCTGCTGCATATCGTTCATCATTGCCATAGCCGGCATATACACGACCAAACTGGCCATTTTTTACGCCAGATTTTGTCACCACGTTGATGGCTTTTTGAGAGTTGCCGTCATCAAAGCCGGTAAGTTGAGCCTGGTCGCTCAGCCGATCAAATACCTGTATTTTATCAACTACCTCAGATGGCAGATTTCTCAATGCTGCTGAAGCATCATCACCAAAAAAGTCTTTGCCATCAATTGTTACTTTCTTAACGGTTTCTCCTTGTGCCGTTACGGTACCATCCTTGCCAACAGTAATACCAGGCATCTTTTTTATAAGGTCTTCTGTAGTTGCATCAGGGTTTACTTTAAACTGGCTGGCGCTGTATTGCGAGGTATCTCCTTTTTGAATAACAGGGGCTGTTTTTGCAATAATAGTAATATCTGCCAGTTGTTTTCCCAGTTTATAAAGGCTAATGGAGCCCATAAAAACCATATCCGCCTGTACAAGTATTTGCCGCTGTTTTGTTTTATACCCAACCGAACTGAACTCAACAACAAAACTATCTTTATCTATATCCCTGAATATAAAAGCCCCGTTAGCATCGGTAACTATAGTTTTAAGACGGGCTTTGGTAGTATCATTCTTTAAATAAATTGCCACTGTTGCAGAGGCAATTGCTGTCTTTTCAATTTCATCCTTTAATACACCTGTTATGGTAGCTTTTTGAGCGTTTGCCAGTAGAGAAAAAATGCTACAAAACAAAAGCAGAGACGTATATCTAAACATAAATTTTCATTTGTAATTCTAATTCGAATAGCAATTAGTCCCTACCCTATTTTGTAAAGTAGCAAAGTTTAGTGGGCTAAGCAATTTAGTCGCCCAACGACCTTGCAAACTATTATTAATAAGACGACAATTCCATAAAAACAGTCGGTATTAAATCAATTTATTTTTTTGCAACCCATGTAGCTATTTCTAAACCAGTGCCAGGGCTTGAAGTTTGAATTTAATTAGAAGATAGCATGATACGAAAAAAGCACAGGCTTTAAACCCGTGCTTTTAAAATAATGATAGTTATAAGGG
>JANPNY010000819.1:0-4431 GCA_031427745.1 Chitinophagaceae bacterium
TAAGAAGGGAATGGCGAGATATGCTCAGGAGTCTGCTTAAGAGTTTACACCTTTTTAAAAAGGTGTAAACTCTTATGAAAACATTTGCCACCAATAAAGCGACAGATGAACAGTCTTGAAATTTGAAGTGAATCTGCACTACAGGCCTTTTACGAAGAAATCTCATCTTTTTTTCTTTTTAATCCACTAAAAAGAAGGATTATACGTTAAATGATGGTAAAGCTTTAAATCCGGTATTTTTTTAAGTGAAAATTTTAACTATTATCTGGCGTGTTTTATTTGCTACCATTTTGTTCAGCGCTGTTGTTCAATACGCAATGGCATTTGACAGCACTGCTGTTGTGCGCCGGGGTATGGCAGATTTACGATTGCAAAAAGACTGGGAAAAACCGCTTGCCCTAAACGGTACCTGGGCTTTTGCCTGGAAGAAATTAATTAATCCGGGTGAGGCAAATCAATTTACTACCTATACAGAATTTCCAAGACTCTGGAACGACCATATTGTAGACGGAACAACACTCAGTGCACAAGGCTATGCCACCTATGGGCTAACTATTTTACTGGCTGCTGACCATGAATCATTGGCGCTTTATCTGCCCGATCTTTACTCATCCTATAAATTATTTTTAAATGGAAAGCTGTTTTCGGAGAATGGCAGGCCAGATAGCATACCCAAAAAATATAAACCGTATTGGGGGCCATTAACAGTCGTATTACCGGCTGGTGAAGATACCCTGCGCCTTTTATTGCAGGTAGCTAATTTCTCTCATGCCAAAGGTGGTTCCAATCAAAATATTTTAATTGGTGAAAGCAAAAATCTACTGCTGGAAAGAGATCGTAATATTGCCAGCGATTTTTTATTGGCAGGATGCCTTTTTATGGGAGGGCTGTTTTTCTTTGGCCTTTACAGGTTTGGAACAAAGGATAAGGCTACTTTGTATTTCTCGCTTTTTTGCATGCTGTACAGTTACCGGTTAATAGGCAGTTTCACCTATTCGCTCCATGCCGTTTGCCCCAATTTAGACTGGCAACTTACTATAAGGCTTGAATATATTTCCTTATTTGGAAGTATATATTTGTTTGTACTGTATTTAAAAAATCTTTACCCGGAAGATTTTTACAAACCACTGTTAAAATGGCTTTGCCTGGTATGTGTTTTGTTGAGTGCCCTGGCGCTGGCTACACCCTCCACCGTTTTTACCCATGTGATTACGCCCTTCTTGTTTTTTATGTTTTTTTATATTGGCTATTTTATGTTTGTGTTTATCAAGGCCTATGTAAATAACAGAATTGCCGCCAAATATGGCTTGGTAAGTATTGCCGTTTTATTAGTAGTTCAACTATTAATTGACCTCGGATATTTTGGTGTACTAATTCCCTCAAGACTGGTATTGTTTATCGGCTATGTGTCTTTCTTCTTCCTGCAATCGCTGATTTTATCTTTCCGGTTTGCTTATACTTTGCAGTTGGCCCGCAAACAGGCAGAACAAGGATTATTGGCAAAGAGCGAATTTCTTTCTACCATGAGTCATGAGATAAGGACGCCATTGAACTCTGTTATTGGTATGAGCAACCTGCTGTTGCGCAACAGGCCAAGGGAAGATCAAAGGGAACAATTAGATGTATTACAGTTTTCAGCAAATAATTTATTATCGATTGTAAATGATATTTTAGACTACAATAAAATTGAAGCTGGCAAAATTCAATTGGAAAAGATTGATATGAATTTGGTAGATATATTGAAAAATATTGTTACCGGTGCAGCAAATATAGCGGATGAAAAGGGAGTTGATGTAAGACTGCAGGTGGATAAAAATTTCGATTACATGGTTATTGGCGATCCTACCAGATTTGCCCAGGTTATCAATAACCTCGTTGGCAATGCCATTAAGTTTACAAAAGAAGGGGAGGTATTGGTAGACTTACACTTAAAACAACAATTGGGTAATAAAGTAACCCTTTTATTTACCATAAAAGATACTGGTATTGGTATTGCAAAAGAAAATCAGAATCTCATCTTCGACCAATTTACCCAAGCAGACTCATCTACCTCCAGGAGTTATGGAGGTACAGGATTAGGACTGGCCATTTGTAAAAAAATTCTGGTTTTGCAGGGTAGCCAACTCATGCTGGAAAGTGAAGTGGGTAAGGGTTCCTCCTTTTATTTTACCCAAACTTTTGAGATAACGGATAAGCCGGTTATAACAAATATCCTTTATGAAAAACTGTCAGCAGAATCAGATAAACCCTTAATTGGTGTCCATATTTTATTGGTAGAAGATAACCAGATTAATATACTGGTAGCCAAAACATTTTTAGAAAGTTGGGGTGCCACTATTGATGTGGCAGAAAACGGCCAGGAAGCTATTGATTTATTAGACCTGAACCGCCATCAACTGGTATTGATGGATTTACACATGCCTGTGATGGATGGTGCCACTGCTATTAAAAAAATAAGGGAAAATGGTATGACCATTCCCATTATTGCACTAACCGCCAGTTTGCCGGCCGAAGTAGAATCACTGGTAAAAGGCCTTGCCATCAACGATTTTGTATTAAAACCATTTGTGCCTGATGAACTATACAAAAAGGTGTTACATTGTACGATCGCTTACAAAAAGGATCTGAATCTGGTGCATTGATACCCCGTTACTAATTACTTTACTTGAAGTATTTCTATCCTATGTGTTTATCGTATTCAGGAGCTTAGATGAACACCTGCCTAACCAACCTTTATTATCAGTAGTGTCATTATTTTATTTTCCCCTTAATTTCCTGCAATTTTAATAAGGCTTCCACGGGTGTTAAGCGGTTTATATCCACCGCATTCAACAAGGTTCTTATTTCGTTAAAAGTTGCCGAGTGTGCATCAAAGATGCTCAGTTGAACTGTAGGGGCTGCAATCTTTTTCATCGTTTCATCCAAAGTTGAAGTCTGTCCTGTATGGGAGCTGTTTCTGCTTTCTTCCAATTGCAATAAAATTTCATTTGCCCTGTCAATCAGGCTTGGCGGCATTCCTGCCATGCGTGCCACATGTATACCAAAGCTATGTACACTGCCACCGGGCGCCAGCTTTCGCAGGAAGATAATTTTATTACCGACCTCTTTATTGGTAACATGATAATTTTTTTACACGGGGCAATTTGTTTTCCAGTTCATTCAGCTCGTGGTAATGAGTAGCAAACAATGTTTTGGGCTGTGCATGGCTGTTATGCAGGTGCTCCACAATACTCCAGGCAATACTAATGCCATCGTAGGTAGAGGTACCCCGGCCAATTTCGTCCAGCAGTACCAGGCTTCGGGACGTTATGTTATTGATGATGCTGGCTGTTTCATTCATCTCCACCATAAAAGTACTTTCGCCGCCGCTCAGGTTATCGCTTGCGCCCACCCGGGTAAATATTTTATCTGTCAAAGGAATTTTTGCATCACTCGCCGGTACAAAACTACCAATGTGCGCCATCAGCGTAATCAACGCCGTTTGCCGCAGAATGGCACTTTTACCACTCATGTTTGGTCCGGTCAAAATGATGATTTCCTGCTCGGAAGGATCCAACAAAATATCGTTGGTAATGTAACTCTCACCTGCCGGCAAATTGCGTTCTATAACCGGGTGCCGGCTGTCTTTTATATCGAGTATATTGTTATCCTGCAAAAGTGGTTTTTTGTATTTGTATTGCAGCGCATTGCCTGCAAAACAGGTAAGGCAATCCAGTATCGCCAGCACCTGTCCATTCACCTGCATGGGCGCTATATAATCCTGCAATTCGTTCAGGAGTTTTTCAAAAAGCGTTAGCTCAATTTGTAAAATTTTATCCTCGGCACCAACAATGGTTTCTTCATATTCTTTTAGCTCTGGGGTAATGTATCGTTCAGCGCTGGTAAGCGTTTGCTTGCGTATCCAATTAGCCGGAACTTTATCTTTATGCAGGTTGGTTACCTCCAGATAATAGCCAAACACGTTATTGAAACCGATTTTAAGCGATGATATGCCTGTAGCCAAAGCTTCCTTTTGCTGCAGCTCTACCAGGTAATCTTTACCGCCGCTCGAAATTTTTCTCAAGGCGTCTAAATCAGCATCAATGCCGCTGGCAATCACACCACCTTTGCTCGCCGCAACCGGAGGGGTTTCACTAATTTCCTTGGTGATTTTTTCCACCATGTATTTGCATGGATTTAAGGCATCACCTAATCTTTTTAAATAAACATTATCACCATTTTCGCTTATTTTTTTTATTGCATCTACCTGTTGCAAGCCCTTGGCAATTTGTAAAACTTCTCTTGGATTTACTTTTTTAAGCGGTACTTTACTCACCAGTCTTTCTATATCTCCCGCCTGCTTTATGTGCTGTGTAATTTTGCTGCGGATATCGGTTTCTTTTATAAAGTATTCAACCGTATTCAGTCGCTCATTTATTTTGCTGATGTCGT
>JANPNY010000820.1:0-3026 GCA_031427745.1 Chitinophagaceae bacterium
GCAGAACTCTGCAGTAGTTTTGATGCCTTTGCAGGGTAATAAACAGTTTGACAATTTGCACTAACGGAAAGTAATAAGCAGATTGAAATAAAAATGTTGCGAATTGGTGCCATAGCCTAAAATTTATTTATGACTATTTTATTTGCAACAACTTTATTGCAATTGAGCAACAGGTGTTGCCTCTGTGTATTTCTTACAAGTCTACAGGCGGCAAATATTAACGTGAGCAAAAAAGGGTTGTTTATAATCATGAGAACAGATTGGGGTTTTTAATCTGTTGCCTTGATTACATAAGCTATACCAAACGCTGAAACCTATGACTGGTATGGGTTATGCAGAAATTACCCAAACCAGCTCCTCCATATTATGGAAAAATACTGGTGCTATTCTCCAAAAAAGGACAGTCTGGTTTAAAAATAAAACCTTGGTAGGCTATGTAAAAAAGCATTCGCTTAAGGCAAACAATAAGCACTTTTTTTTGAGAAAAATTCAGGCTGGTGGAAATGCCCTTAAACGGGTTATTCCGGCTAACAGATGGATATAAGTGGGGGAATAAATTATGTAAATAAACTTTTAATGCTTGTTCTTAAGCAACTAAAAATTAGAGGGGCATTTGTAAGTACTGATGTTAAATGAAAAACACACTTCAGCAATTATATATTGATCCTTTTGTTTGCTCCATCCCCGTTGTCTGCCTTCAATGCCGATAGGTACACCTTTCTCATAACTTCTGTCTTGCAATAATCCGGCAGTAGTTAGTTGGCCATTTGGCAATTGATCAAACTTATCTACGCCAATAAAAGTGGTGCTTACATCATCAAGGTAATCTGTGCTGGTAAGCCGGTGTGTTATCTGAAAGGAAAGGTTTACTTTTTGATTTATATTGTATTTAATACCCATTCCAATGGGCACACAAACTGCCATGCTTCCATAGGGTTTGCGTTTTACTCCATCAATTCCGGCGTAGCCGATATTTTGGCCCTCGGTACCCAATGGGCGTAAGAAAACTTTTTTGCCATCTAAGTATGCATAAGGGTTATAACTAAATACGCCTAACCCAAGCGTTACAAATGGAGTAAAAGAATAAGCGGGGTCGTTGGGCATGAATTTAAAAAAATTGAATTCACCTTGTAAGGCAAACTCCCAGATATCTGTATTAAAACTTAAGTTCCTGCTTTTTTGATAATCGTTTTTACTGTAAATATCACTGTACCCCAACTGTGCATAATGCGAACTAATTCTTAAGCCGAGGTAATTGTTAAACTGTTTTCTAAAAAAAATCCCCACTGCTGGTTTAGGCCTGTTAAGAGAGGTGTTGGTATTTAAGTCGCCAAAATAATGTGCTGTGCCAATTGTGAGGCCAAACTCTCCCTGCAACTCATTGCCATCAAAGCCAGGCTGTGCAATTACTGCACAAAAAACTGTACCAGACAATAATACAGAAAGGATTATTTTTTTCATATGCACAAAGTAAAGGATTGTTTTTTAATAATGCTGCACGCAAAATTGTTAAAAAATTATATACAAAGGCATTCAAAAAATTATAAATATCAGAGCCCCCATGAAAAGTTACTAAACAGCTATAAAACATATTTTAGCGAGGAGAAAAACTACTTCCAAAATTAACTGTGTCCAAATCTTCTTACTTTGCGGATAACAAATTCAGTATGAAAAAATATTTTCTATTCGTGTTGCTGGTAACTAGTATTTCAGCAGGGTCGCAGGTTAAAAGCAACAATGCCCTTGCAAATTACTGGGCAGATAGTGTACTAAAATCCCTTACAAAAGAGCAACGTATTGCCCAGTTAATGGTGCTTCGATTAACCAGCATAGATCCTCAAACTAAAAAGCCCATTTACTATGATTCGTTGGTAGGGGCAATGGTGACGAAATACAATGTAGGTGGTGTCTGTCTTTTTCAGGGAGGGCCGCAAATGCAGGGTACAATCATAAATAATTTGCAACGCATGGCACAAACGCCCCTGTTGGTTAGTATAGATGCAGAATGGGGCGTTGGTATGAGGCTAACAGATAGTGTACAGGCATTGCCTCATCAAATGATGCTGGGTGCAGTACAGGATAGTAATATTATATATCAGTATGGCAAATTGGTAGGCGAACAATGTAAAAGATTAGGTATCCAGGTAAACTTTGCACCCGTTGTAGATGTAAACAACAACCCCGATAATCCTGTAATAAACGACCGTAGTTTTGGCGAAGACAAATATAAAGTTGCCCGCTTTGGTATTCAATACATGAAAGGTATGCAGGATATGGGCGTACTGGCCTGTGCCAAGCACTTTCCCGGCCATGGCGATGTAGCAGTTGATTCTCATAAAGATTTGCCCGTTATCAATAAAAGTATGGCCCAGCTTGATTCGTTGGAATTATATCCTTTTAGAAAAATTTTTGAAGCTGGTATTGGTAGTGTAATGATAGCCCATCTTTATATTCCAGCTATTGATACGGCAGCTAACAGGGCAACTTCTATTTCTAAAAAAAATGTAACAGGATTGTTGAGGGACAAACTTGGATACCAGGGTCTCACTTTTACAGATGCGTTGGAAATGCAGGGAGTAAAAAAGTTTTTTCCTGACGGAGAATCTTCTGTACAATCTTTAATTGCCGGCAACGATATGCTTTGCTTACCGGGTGATGTAGAACAGGTAATTGAAAAAATTAAAGCGGCTATAGACAGTAACCTCATAAGCTGGGAGGAGATTGATGAACATTGTAAAAAAGGGTTGCTTACAAAATATAAATACATAGGGATTAATGCCAAACAGGTTGTATTACCAAATATAGCATCCGACCTTAATTACGGCATACCTGCCATGAAAAAACTGGTTGCCGAAAACGCCATTACGGTTCTAGATAAAACAGGCAACGATTTTTTCCCATTAATTGCAATCGGCGAAATTGCTTTTGTCGGCATTGGATTAGACAGTAGCAATGTATTTGCAAGAAACATGAAAGACACCTATAAAGCAGCCACTTTTTATTTTAATTATAAAACAGATACCTCC
>JANPNY010000821.1:0-1829 GCA_031427745.1 Chitinophagaceae bacterium
GTAGATGATTGGGTACTAAAATAGCCACCAAACGAACATCCTTCCCAACAACGATTTCTAAATTGGCAGGCGGTTCTTGCCTGTAACGGTGCCGTTAAATTTGCTACTCTTCCGATGATAAGATGACGTTGATTATTGTAATGTTTCTTTATTCTTGCAGCCACATCTTTTTCTACACAGTTTAAATCCATGGGCGGTAAAAACTGTCCGTCAGGTAAATGGGGCAGGCCTTCTAATGATCCGCTGATGCCTGCAAATTTTTCAACATAATCGTACCAGGGCGCTATGTCTTTGTATCTTATTGGCCAATCTACGCCATGGCCATCCTGTGCATTTGCTTCAAAATCAAAATCACTCCAACGGTAACTTTGTCTTCCCCACAAAAGTGAGCGCCCACCCATGCGGTAACTTCGCCACCAGGTAAAAGGTTTTATTTCTGTGTAAGGGGAATCAATTTCATTGGTCCAGGCATCCATTACACTTTCGCTTGCAGCCCAGCCGCGGTGTATTACCGGATAGTCTTTTTTCTGTTGTTCAGTTGTTCTTCCGCCATGTTCAAATTGCCAGGGATCTTTGCTGGAAGTTTTATAATCTTTGATGTGTTCATGATCAGGCCCACGTTCCAGCATCAGCACTTTTAACCCTTTCTCCGTAAGTTCTTTGGCAGCCCAGCCACCGCTGATGCCTGATCCGATTACAATAGCATCGTAGGTATTTTGTGCTACTGCTTTGTTATTTAAATTGGTTGAATCGCCTGGCATATTTTTATAGGTTTTGTTTTTTTAATTCTTCTACTGCAAAGTTTGCTGCCCTTGCGGTTAAAGCCATGTAGGTTAACGAAGGATTTACTGCTGCAGCTGAGGTCATGCAGGCACCGTCTGTTACAAAAACATTGGTGGCATCCCACACCTGGTTGTTTTTATTTAATACAGATGTTTTAGGATCTTTACCCATGCGGGCAGTGCCCATTTCATGAATGCCACGACCAGGAGTACCGTCGCCATCATGGGATTTTACATTCTTAACGCCTGCCGCCTCTAACATTTCTTTGGCATCATTCACCATGTCTTTACGCATTTTAAGCTCATTTTCTTTTAACTCGCAATCGATCGATAAAACATTTAATCCCCACTTATCTTTTTTATTTTTATCAAGAGTTATCTGGTTTTCATGATAAGGTAAAATTTCTCCAAAGCCACCCATACCCATCGACCATTGGCCCGGTTCGGTTAACGCATCTTTAAAACCTGCACCAATACTTAGTTCGGCTACATCCCTTTGCCAGCCTTGTCTGTTGGCTCCGCCCTGGTAGCCAAAACCTCGTACGTAATCCCTTTTATCTCCAAACAAATTGCGGTAGCGTGGTATGTAAACACCATTTGCCCTGCGTCCATAAATGTATTTATCTTCATAGCCTTCTACAATTCCTTCGGCTCCTACACCCAGGTGATGATCCATTAGGTTGTGACCTAATTCTCCACTGCTGCTGCCTAATCCCTCTGGCCATACTTCAGTTGCAGAGTTCATTAATATCCAGGCGGTATTTAATGTACTTGCATTTAAAAATAAAATCTTACTAAAATATTCATACGTTTTATTAGTTTCTGCATCTAACACTTCTACACCTTTTGCTTTTTTGGTGTCTTTATCATATATAACTTTTGTAACAATAGAGAATGGACGAAGCGTAAGGTTGCCCGTTTTTACGGCCGCTGGTAAAGTGGCAGACTGGGTGCCCATTGAATGAGCGTCGCCGCAATTTGTTTGAATCGCGCTTTGTCGGGTTTCTGCACCATGACCTGTCCGGTATGGAGAAATGCGATCACATC